>JAABTP010000018.1 GCA_011389815.1 Desulfobulbaceae bacterium
GAGTACAACTATCGTTGTTCTCACTGTAATTGTGAAGTTTGGGTGAACGAAGCCATCATTGATTTCGACTTAGGTTTTGCGGAGTTTGAGGGAAGAAGTCATGAAGGTTATATGCCGGTTCTTGGTTGTCCGGGGTGCAACCAGGAAACCTTGCATTACACCGGAGTAAAAAGTCCGCCCGAAGGGCGTTAAGTTCTCTATACTTTGTCTGGAAAGGCGTTAAAATATTATGAAACAGATTCTACAGAACATGTTTTCCGGTGAAACTCGTCTTGTGACCATTCCTGTTCCTAAAACCCCTAAGACAGGTGTACTCATTAAGTCTTCTTCCAGTCTTATTTCCATCGGCACTGAACGAATGCTTGTAGAGTTCGGCAAGGCCAACATGCTTGACAAGGCCCGTCAGCAGCCGGAAAAGGTCAAGATGGTGCTGGAAAAGGTCAAAACAGACGGGCTGGCAACCACTATTGATGCGGTCAGAAGCAAACTGGATCAGCCCCTGCCGTTGGGATACTGCAATGTTGGGATTGTTCTGGAAACAGGTGCTGAAGTCTACGGCTTGAAAGCAGGAGACAGGGTCGTTTCCAATGGTTCTCATGCCGAGATGGTTGCTGTGTCACAAAATCTCTGCGCACGGATTCCAGATACTGTCAGTGATGAGACTGCCGCCTTTACCGTGCTCGGGTCAATAGGTCTTGAAGGAATCCGTCTTGCCGCACCGACGCTCGGAGAATATTTTGTTGTTACCGGTCTGGGATTGATCGGCCTGCTCACGGTTCAGCTCCTGCGTACCCACGGCTGCCGGGTGCTCGGCATTGATTTTGATCCGGCAAAACTTGAACTGGCCCGCCAGTTCGGGGTGGAGACAGTTGACCTTGCGCAAGGTGAAGATCCGGTTGAAGCCGGAATGGCGTTTTCCAAAGGGCGGGGTGTTGACGGTGTACTGATCACCGCATCAACAAAATCCTCTGATCCGGTCAGTCAGGCCGCCCGTATGAGCCGTCAACGGGGGCGGATTATCTTGGTCGGGGTAACAGGACTTGAACTGAACCGTGCTGATTTTTACGAGAAAGAATTGAGCTTTCAGGTTTCCTGCTCGTATGGTCCGGGACGTTACGACAGCAGTTATGAGGACCAAGGCCGGGATTACCCCTTCGGATATGTCCGCTGGACAGAGCAGCGCAATTTTGAGGCTGTGCTGGATATGATGGCCGAAGGGCGACTTGATATTCAGCCGCTGATCTCCCATCGTTTCAGCTTTAGCGATGCGGTTGCCGCCTATCAGGTGCTGAGTGATGACAGACATGCCTTCGGCATCCTACTGGAGTACCGGAATGTTGAGCAGAAGGGTGATGCGGCGGCCACACGGGTGACTCTCAACAAAAAAGTCAATTTTACGGCTGAAAGCCCGATATGCGGCTTTATCGGGGCTGGTAATTATGCTTCCCGTATCCTGATTCCCGCTTTTGTCAAGGCAGGTGCCCAACTCCATACCATTGTTTCCAGCGGTGGAGTGAGTGCAGCCCATCACGGGGAGAAAAACGGTTTTCAACAGGCTGCCACGGATGTGGAGGCGGTGTTTGCGGATCATGAGATCAACACGGTTGTTATTGTCACCCGCCATAACACTCATGCCCGTTATGTCATCAAGGCATTGGAAGCAGGGAAGCATGTCTTTGTCGAGAAGCCTCTGTGTCTTACTCTGGAAGAGCTGGATACAATTAAAGAGTGCTTTGTATCTCTCCAAAAGGACTTCGCCTCGCCACCTCAGGTGATGGTGGGATTCAACCGCCGGTTTGCTCCGCAGATCGTGAAGATAAAAGAGCTGCTTGCTCCGGTGAAACAACCCAAGGTCTTTATCATGACCATGAATGCCGGTGCCATACCCGCAGATACCTGGATTCAGGATAAAGCGGTGGGCGGCGGTCGTATTATCGGGGAAGCCTGTCATTATATCGACCTGATGCGCTATTTGGCCGGTTCCGAGATTATCTCGGTACAGGCCCGGCGGATGGGGGATCATCCGACTCTTGAAGTAACTGAGGACAAGGCTGCCATCACCCTCGGTTTTGCCGACGGCTCATTCGGCACGATCCATTATCTTGCCAACGGCGGCAAGGCATTCCCCAAAGAACGCATCGAAGTCTTTGCTGGAGACGCAGTGCTGCAGCTGGATAATTTTCGCAAGCTGAAAGGATACGGCTGGCAAGGATTTAAGAAAATGAACCTGATGTGGCAGGATAAAGGGCAGGGGGCCTGTGCTGCTGCGTTTTTAGAGAGTATTGCACAGGGCACAGCTATGCCTATTCCTTTTGAGGAACTGATAGAGGTTGCGCGGGTGAGTATTGAGGCGGATGAACAGTTGAGGCAGCAGGGGTAAGCAGTTATTGTGACGAGGAAACAGATATATTTGCGCTGGCTCAAACTGAACACATACCTTCGCCTCGGCCTGCCCAATATCGCAACTGTCGCCCTCTATCGCTTGGCAAAACAAGCAGGCTATTACAAACATCGCCTCCCTGTCGGCCAGCCGATCCAAGGGCCGTTTTTTTCTGATACCGTTGCTGAACCTGAAAATTGTTTCCCGTTCAGCTATTTTTCTTTTCATACAATTCAAGCTACTTCTCCGCCCGACTGGTTTATCAATCCGTGGAACGGTACTCGTTGCCCGGATTCAGACCGCCATTGGTCTGCGATTCCTGACTTCATGCCGGAACTCGGTGATATCAAAACGGTGTGGGAGGCCTCCCGGTTTGACTGGCTCCCTTGCATGGCCTGGGCATATCGGAACGGAGACAAGGAGGCCCTCGCCCGGCTTGAGCTGTGGTTGCGGGATTGGGCTAAACAGAATCCGGTGAACAGCGGTGTCAACTGGAAATGCGGGCAAGAGGCATCGTTGCGCTGTCTGAATATGCTGGCAGCAGCATTGAGTATTGACAAGTGCTTTGACCACCCGTTTGACGGCTTTCTCCAGTTTCTGTCTACGCATCTGCAGCGGATTGTGCCCACGCTCCGCTACGCTATGGCGCAGGACAACAATCATGGCGTGAGCGAAGCGGCTGCTTTATTTGCAGTCGGGCAGTATTTAAGGATACACGGTACTCCAGCGCAGCAGAAGAAGGCAGAAAAATGGTCACAACAGGGTCGTTCTTGGCTGGAGAACCGAATAAAAAAACTCATTATGCCGGACGGCAGTTTTTCCCAGCACTCCGTCACCTACCATCGTTTCACGCTGGATATACTCTCCTTTGTTGAACTGCTCCGGATACGGCTTGAGGCGGAACCGTTTGAAGCCCTTTTTTATGAGCGTATCAAAGCTGCGGTACGATGGCTGCATACAATGACAGACAGCCGAACAGGCGATGCGCCCAACCTCGGCCCCAATGATGGAGCGTATCTCTTTAACTTGCAAGGCGGTGAGTATCGTGATTTCAGACCGAGTATTCAGCTGGGAGCGGCAGTTTTTCTCCAGCGAGCTGCATGGCCGAACGAGGTCAATCATCCTCTGCTTAAGGTCTTTTCCTGTGACCTTAGTAAGTTTCCCTTGCTGAATGAAGCAGGAAGTTCTATTATGGCACAAGGCGGTTATGCCTGTTTCCGGGATAACAGCGGCTTTGCCCTCCTGCGCTTGCCAGTATACCGCTTTCGTCCCAGCCATGCCGACGCCTTACATCTTGATTTGTGGCACAACGAAATAAATTGGGTGAGAGACGCAGGTTCATATAGCTATAATGCGGACGAGGAGAGTCTGCAATACTTTCCGGGAACAGTGAGCCATAATAGCATCTGCTTTGACAACCGGGATCAGATGCCCAGACTGGGCAGATTTCTTTTCGGGGCTTGGTTGCAACCCGATGAGGTCAGCGGCGATATGGATGCCGGGATGGTCCGAAGCGGTTACACGGATTATTCGGGGGCACAGCATATCCGTGAAGTGCAATACAGGCAGGGCAGATGTTCTGTGACCGATACCTTTGTAGGCTTCACGCAGGAGGCAGTTATTCGTTGGCATCTTGCGCCTGCTGACTGGAAATTGGACAACAGGGCACTGTTCTGTGACCAAATGAAACTGCTCGTGGAAGCAGAAAATGATATAACCCTGTCTCTAACAGAGCTGCCAGAATCCCGTTATTATCTGGACTGGCATAATGTCCTTGTGCTGGAAATCAGAAGTGCTGAAGCCGGGACAGTGAAGACTTCATTCATCTTTATTGATTGATCAGCAGAGCAAAAAGAGACAGCTCCTTTTTCGGTACTTATGCGAATCCTCTACTTCCATCAATATTTTACCACGCCTACAGGATCAGGAGGAATACGTTCCTATCAAATGGCTCGGCAGTTGATTGCCCGGGGCCATCAGGTAACCATGATTTGTGCCAAAAGTGGCAATGGTGATCTGGGATTGCCGGGCAAACCAGATGATCCAGTGCGCAAAGGTATTATTGACGATATCCATATGATCCAATTCAATTTGGAATACAGCAACCATATGAGCCTGCCCAAACGGAGCTGGATCTTTTTGCAGTATGCATTCAACAGCGTGCTTCTGGCACTGCGCATGGATTATGACTTGGTGTTTGCCACCACCACGCCTTTGACAGCAGGGATTCCTGGGATATTTGCCCGGTACCTGAGAAACAAACCCTTTGTGTTTGAAGTACGTGATCTGTGGCCGGAGTTACCCAAAGCCATGGAGGTGGTGAAAAATCCCCTGGTGCTGGCAGGGATGTCTGGGCTGGAATGGCTCAGTTATCGGGCCGCTACCGCGTGTATCGCATTGTCTCCGGGAATCCAAAAGGGCATAGAGCAACGCTCTGTTGCTGGCAAATCTATTGCCATGATCCCCAATGGGTGTGATCTGGATCTGTTTCAACCAGGCAGCCGGAAAGATCTTGATTTACCGGGAGTGGGGCCGGAGGATTGTGTGGCCATTTTTACCGGGGCACATGGTATTGCCAATGGTTTGGATGCGGTTCTGGATATGGCCCATGTGCTTCTGAAGCGGGGACGAAAGGATATTGTGTTGGTGTTTATAGGGGATGGCAAGCTCAAGCCGCTTCTGAAGGAACGTGCCCGGTCCGAAGGACTTAAAAACTGCCGGTTCCTGGAACCTATGCCCAAAAACCAGCTTAACCGCATGGTTAGCTGCTGTGATATCGGACTTATGATTCTGAGTGATGTACCAGCATTTTATTACGGCACCTCGCCCAACAAGTTTTTTGACTATATCAGCTCAGGCCTGCCCGTGGTGAGCAACTACCCCGGCTGGTTGGCAGACATGATCACCGAGCACCAATGCGGGGAGGCGGTACCGCCCCGAAACCCGAAAGCCTTTGCTGATGCCCTGTGCCAACTGGCCGATGATCCAGAGCTGCGAAAGACCTGTGGCAAAAATGCCCGTCGTCTGGCGGAAAAGGCATTTTCCCGACAAAAACTCTCCACTGAATTTGTAGATTTCCTGGAAAGGCATAAAAAATGAAAATAATCTCTGTTGTCGGTGCCCGCCCCAACTTTATGAAAATCGCCCCCTTCATCCATGCCATTAACGCTCACAATGGGGCGGCAGATGGAGAAACCATTGACCATATCCTGGTCCACACCGGCCAGCACTATGATGACTGCATGTCCCGCTCTTTTTTTGAGGATCTGAATATCCCGGATGCAGACATCAACTTGGGCATCGGTTCAGGTAGCCATGCCGAGCAGGTGGGGAATACTATGATCGCCTTTGAAAAGGTACTGCAACAGGAGCGACCGGATTGGGTAGTAGTGGTCGGTGATGTTAATGCTACATGTGCCTGTTCCATCACCGCTAAAAAAGAACATGTCAAGCTGGCCCATATTGAGGCAGGCCTGCGATCCCGGGACATGACCATGCCCGAGGAGATTAATCGCCTGGTGACCGACCGATTGGCTGATCTGCTACTGACGCCAGATAGGCTGTCCAGTGAAAATCTGCTGCAGGAAGGGGTACCAGAGGAGAAGATCCGGCTTGTGGGAAATATCATGATCGATACCCTGGAAGCCCAGCGGTCCAGGGCTGAGGCCCTGGACCCATATGAGATTGTTAGCCAGGCCCTGTTGCCGGGCCAGGCAGATTTGAGCCCAGAGCAGAAAAGATCTGTTCGGGAAAACCGATTTGCCGCCATGACCATGCACCGGCCATCCAATGTGGATGAGCAAAAGGTGCTGACTGCCATACTGGATTTTTTGATGGATGAAGTAGCCGCAGACATGCCCCTGTTCTGGCCGGTTCATCCCAGGGCACAGAAACAGATGCAGACCTTTGGTATTTGGAAAAGAGCCTTGGCCTGTGAAAATTTGGTACTCATGAATCCATTGAGCTACCATGAGCTGTTGCGGCTGAACATGGGTGCTCAAATCATGCTCACGGACAGCGGCGGACTTCAGGAAGAATGCTGTGTGTTGGGTACCCCCTGTCTGACCCTGCGCTGGAATACCGAACGGCCGGTTACGCTTAGAGATCACGGCGGGGCTTCAGTTTTGGTGGGAAACAAAATAGAAAGTATCCGTAACGCCTACCGAGACAATGTGGCAGCGGACTGCCGTTCTACCCGCCCCGAGTTATGGGATGGTCATACTGCAGAACGTATTGTAACCGAGTTGTTAAAATAAGTTAGCTCTATTTGGGATCAGGAACTGCTATGATGAAGCGCTTATTTGACCTCACCCTCTCTAGTGCCAGCTTGCTGGTGTTGGCTCCTGTACTTCTGCTTCTGATGTTGTTGGTTCGATGCAAACTTGGCGCACCCGTATTCTTCCGCCAAACCCGTCCGGGTAAAGGTGGTAAGCCCTTTGAAATGATTAAATTTCGTACCATGCGTGATGCCTATGACAAGGAAGGCAACCCACTACCGGACTCGGAGCGAATCACGCCTTTTGGTAGTTTTTTGCGTTCATCAAGCCTGGACGAATTGCCTGAATTGATAAATGTCTTGAAAGGTGAGATGAGCTTGGTGGGGCCGCGTCCCCTACTGATGGAATATCTGCCGCTCTATTCGTCTGAGCAGGCTCGCCGTCATGAGGTGCGCCCTGGAATTACTGGATGGGCGCAGGTGAACGGGAGAAACGCTCTTTCTTGGGAAGAGAAGTTCAAGCTGGATGTATGGTATGTGGATAATCGTTCTTTGTGGCTTGATATTAAGATTATCTGGTTGACTATCAGAAAGGTCTTATTTCGCGAAGGGATTAGCGCAGAAGGCGAGGTAACGATGCAAAAATTTTGCGGCAATGATGTGGGGAGTATCAAGCCATGAGCGGACGTTTGTTGATTCTTGGGGCCAGCGGTCATGGCAAGGTGGTGGGTGACTGTGCCTGTGAGATTGATGCCTGGAGTGAGTTGGTGTTTTTTGATGACCGCTGGGCTGAGCTGGCTGTATAGTGCTTTCACAAGGCTGGGGCGGCTAGCGGAGAAGTCGCCATGACTAGGTTTAATGGTTAAGAGGAGGAATAACAGAATGAGTAATATCTATGCGGTCTATGGTGCTAGTGGTTTTGGCCGAGAAGTAATGCCCTTGGCTAGAAAGATGTTACCAGGTGATAATGATGCGAAGCTTGTTTTTATAGACGATGGCAAGGCCGGAGAGATTTATAATGGATACGAAGTAATCGGATTTGAAAATTTCCTGCGGTCAGATCAAACTATTAAAAAAGTTTGTCTGGCAATAGCCGACTCATCAATACGCAAAGAGTTATTTGATAAGCTAGAAGAGAGTCAGGTTGAACACTGGTCAGTGTTTGCACAAAATGTTGTGATACTTGATGGGTGCCGAATTGGTGAAAATTCTGTTTTGGCTCCGTTCGTCACTCTTACGTCTAACATTTCTGTCGGTAAATCTTTCCATGCCAATCTCTATAGTTACGTTGGTCACGATTGCGTGATCGGTGATTTCGTAACATTTGCTCCGGGAGTGAAATGTAACGGCAATGTGAAGATTGAAGATAATGTCTACATTGGTTCTGGAGCAATCATCAAGCAAGGCAAACCAGGAAAGCCTTTGGTTATAGGCGAAGGCGCTGCGATTAGTATGGGTGCAATTGTCTCAAAAAATGTACCAGCCGGTGCTTTGGTCGTCGCAACGCCATCAAAAAAAATGCAAAGAAAGGAGAGGTTAGGAGGATGAGCGATTTTTCATGTAAGCCCGTATCACTTGATGAGATCAATGTTGGGATGACGGCCAGTTATTCTCAAACTATTACAGATCATGACATCAAGAATTTTGCGGGACTTTCCGGCGATTACAATCCTGTGCATGTTAGTGACGAATATATTCAGTCTTCACGATTCAGAAAGAGGGTAGTGCATGGTCTTATGCCCACGAGCTTTTTTTCTGGGATTTTTGGGATGCGATTACCTGGGCCGGGGTGTCTTTATGTCTCCCAGGCTATCGAATTCAAAAGGCCAATTTATATTGATGATACTGTAACTGCAAAAGTTGAAGTTATTGAGGTTGACCTAGTGACAAGGCACGTCAAATTCAGAACAACCTGCAGTGTCAAAAATAAAGTCGTAATCGACGGTTTGGCAGATATTTTTATTCCTAAGGATGTGTAGGTGCTGAGTACCCCCTTTTCCCCCTGGCCTTCCTTCACCAAAGAAGAGGCCGATGCCGTCAGCCGTGTTCTGCTTTCCAATAGGGTCAATTATTGGACCGGTAACGAAGGCCGGGAGTTTGAAAAGGAATTTGCAACTTGGTGCGGAACTGAGTATGCTGTGGCGCTCGCTAACGGCACCTTGGCTTTGGATTTGGCCCTTAAGGTGTTGGGTGTGGGTGCCGGTGATGAAGTGGTGGTTACGCCTCGCACCTTTATTGCCTCAGCCTCCTGCGTGGTGACAGCCGGGGCAGTACCGGTTTTTGCCGACATTGATGCCGATTCCCAGAATATTACTGCCGAGACGATCCGAGCCGTGCTCACCCCCCGCACCAAGGCAGTGATCTGCGTCCATCTGGCTGGCTGGCCTTGCGACATGGACGCAATCATGGACTTGGCTGCGGAAAATGGTCTGTACGTTATTGAAGATTGCGCCCAGGCCCATGGAGCACGCTATAAAGGTCGGCCGGTGGGTTCCATCGGCCATGTAGCAGCTTGGTCTTTTTGTCAGGATAAGATCATGACCACCGGCGGGGAAGGAGGGATGTTGACCACCAACCATCGGGAGTTGTGGGAGAAGGCCTGGGCGTATAAGGACCATGGTAAGAGTTGGTCAGCGGTATACGAGCGGCAGCATCCACTTGGATTCCGCTGGCTGCACGAATCATTTGGCACCAACTGGCGGCTTAGCGAGATGCAGGCGGCCATCGGTCGCATTCAACTGCGCCGCATGGCTGATTGGCATGCCCGTCGCAAGGCCAATGCCGAGCGGCTTGCCCAGGTCTTTTTAACTTTGCCTGCGCTGCGGATGCCGTTACCGCCGGTGGGTATGGAGCATGGTTGGTATAAGTTCTATGCCTTTGTTCAGCCCGAAGCGCTCCCTTACGGTTGGAGTCGTGATCGCATCATGGCCAAGATTAATGCTGCCGGGGTGCCCTGTTTTTCGGGATCTTGTTCAGAGGTGTATCTGGAGAAGGCCTTTGACGGTACAGGCTGGCGCCCTCTGGAACGTTTGCCCGTTGCCAGGGCCCTGGGGGAGACCAGTTTAATGTTTCTGGTTCATCCTGCGTTGACGGATGATGAAATCAAGAAGACTTGCAGGGTAGTGGCTGCGGTGATGAGCGGAATTGCCAACGAGGTCAAATAATGCAGGGAGTAGTTATTGGGCATTGAAGAAGGAGTCACGCTTGAAGATATTTTGAAATTAAAAGGGGTTAATGGTTGAACCAAGTGGAACCAGTGTCGCCTGAGATAATCGAATGGGTCGAACATGTAGTCCGTTTTTTCATTAATAATTTTAAAAGGTTGTTTAAGAAAATAATTTTTATGTTTATATTTGTTGACAATAAAAAAAAAATATGCTTTTATACTATATATTAAAGTTGTATAATAGAATGAATATATAATATAATTCATCCGATTTTTTCTTCATCATTAAGGAGGTACAGTGTTGGGGAAAAGCATAATTAAGGATGTATTTTTGTGATTATTCTCCATGCTCTACAGGTTGAACGGATTTTTAAACAAAGATAATATCATTTGAAGAGGAGGTAACATGAAAAAACTACACATAACGATTTTTTGGGCAAGCTTAATATCCCTTTTTTTTCTCTTTAGCACCAGTACAGTTTACGCAGAAGAATGTGCGAAGGCCATTATCAAGAAAGTGGGGGTTTCGCCTACTGAAACAGTAGACGCAACCCCATATTTAGTCCGTTTAGACTGTGAGGATCAGGACGAAGCTTGGTCTGGGGTAATTCCTTTTTATATAGGCACTGACCTTGGTGATTCAGGTTTAGCTACACTTCTAACATCCTATTCGTTGGGTAAATCCCTATGGGTTGAAGTTGGGGGTATAACACCTGGTTCATTAGTCACCGTTCTTTTTGTTAATGAGTGATCTAATCCGAAAATGCGCCTCATCTGTTTTTTTTAGAGGAGGCGCAAATATATTTTTCAAAGGAATTTTTTGTACGCTCATTACCGTTAGCCTATTGACTATTGGCCCCCTTTTTGAGGCTTTAGCTGAAGAAAAAGCTGACGTGGGATTACATTCAAGTGAGTCGTGGTTTGAACAAAAAATGAACCTTGATTGTAATGGTCGTGCCGTTGAAGAGGTTTTGAAGGAAGTTGCATCCTTTTTTAAAACCAAAATTATTTACCAGAGCAGAATGGCTAAGGTGCCAATTCATTGCAGCTACTTGAGTGTAACAGTGGAGGAAATTTTAAGGAGGCTATTCAAAGATCAAAATAACACCATACTACTTGGGCATGCCCCAGAGCGAAAGATCATTGTCCAAGTGTTTGGAGAGACAAAGTATAATATTGTTTCTAGTGATGGTTCTACAGGAACAGAAATTATTCCTTTTTTACCAAATATGACCAATGAAGATCTGGCTAGGTTGCATAAAGAACAGCTCAGGTTATACAAAAAGGAACTGGCTAATCCCGATGCGATAATTCCAGGTGTTGGAATTACAAGACAAGATCTCGCTACATTGCATAAAGAACAGCTCAGGTTATACAAAAAGGAACTGGCTAATCCTGAAGCGATAATTCCAGGAGTTGGAATTACAAGAGAAGAGCTGCGGGTTTTGCATCAAAATCAAATTCAGCAATATGAAATGCTAAAAAATGATCCTGATCAAATAATTCCAGGAACAAATATAACTCGACAACAACTACAGGAACTTCACCAAAAACAGTTAAAACTTTACGAGCAGAGCAAAAATGATCAAGATGAGCTGGATCCTTTTACGGGTTTAACTCGATCAGAACTCAAGAAGTTACACGAACAGCAAATTAGACGCTCTGATGACAGTGCGGACGGAAGAAGAGTAACGGGGCAAAAAAACGAATCTGCAAACATGTCGGAATAAATTGTAAAACGTCACTTAACGTGAAGTCGGCAAAACACATTACGCATGTTTCTTGTGACTACTTCAACTTACCCTGAGTAACCTCTCTAAGCTACCGTTAATTATTATTCCTTTCGTCAAATTCAACCTAAAAGGCGTAGCGATCATACCGTAAGGTTATCGCTTTGTAAGCACAGCCTTACTTTTGTAGACTTTTCTCCGTTGCTCACCAATAGCTAGAAATCTATCCTTTCCCAACTGTCCTTTCAAACAATTTATTGCTCTTCAAGTTTTTACCCAACATGGCTACCAACTTAAGGTGAGTCATCCTGCGAAATTAAGCAATTGCGTAGGTCGTTGCGCCCCCTGCTCATAGCGGGTTTTTGTCAAATTCAGAGTCCCTGAACCCAAAATTTTGTCCCGGTTTAAGTTGGTAGCCCAATTGTGCAACCTACCGCTACTATGGCTCCTGACGTTTCTTTATTATTAAATCATTAAATTTCATTATCCTTTTGCTTTAATTGAGAAAAAATAAAGACTCTGCCTCAAAAAACTAACAACAAAGAACGAATAACTAATGTTGAACATAACTGCAAATTTTCAAGCAGCTAAAGATAGAAACACCATACGGTGGTATCTCATGGAATTGGCCGAGACTCAACCGGTCAACATTATGATAATAACATTGTTCATGTTGGGATTACAGATCACAGCATTAAGTATGTTTACGTTCGGAGTAGCTGTTGTGCTATTGGTCGATTACAAGAAGATACTCTCAAGAACTTCAATTTTATTGTTCTTCTTTTTGATATATTTTCTTGGGGAAACATATCACAATAACATAATTACTTTTCCTGAATTTATAAAATATTTCATCTATTATTTTCTGTCTTATCAGTTAGGGGCCGCATCAATAATATTCAATACCGACAATAAGATATCAAATAAACAATTATTCTGCTTACTGTACGGTTTTTTTGTAGGATTTGTGGTTTATTTGATCATTAATGTATCATTTGTTGACCAATCTGATATAAGTTCAAATTTAGTGCGCATTTGTACCCCATCTTTTGGCATAATGAGAAGGACAGCAACCACATATTATTTGTCTCCGCTAATTGTTCTTATTCCAGTATCAATCTATTATTATGCGAATATTTTTCGTCATGTAAGAAAATATTTTTTTGAATTTGTAGTATTGGCAACTATAACAAGTGCATCGTTATATTTAACAATAATAATGGATAGAGTTGAGCCATTAGCGATGTTATTACTAGTATCAATAATCTTTGTAATCAGCTTTATATTAAATCGTAAATGGTCAAATGTCGTTGTGTCACGGGTATATAAAATGGCAATTATATTAGTTTCAGTAGGTGGAATATATTGGTTGATTTTTAATACAGATATAATCACCAAAATTGTTGACGGTGTTACTAATAGCATTCGGTTTAATTTATGGTGTGCTGGTATTGATTCTTTAATTAAGTACCCGTTAGGAGGTTGTAATAATTGCCTGATTCGTGAGTATGGACAAACTAGCATATATGCCCATAATATGTGGCTGGACGTTGGAAGGAATGGAGGAATTATTTCAATTTTATTACTATTATTTTTTCAAATAGCGCATATTAAATATGTCTGGAAAATAATTAATTATCCAGAGATCAGTGAGTTTTTAAAAAGTTCGCTTTTGATTTTAATTTTCACCTTAATGATGAATTATTTTGTAGATCCAATCTTTGAGGAAGCCCCAATTTTTTCAGGAGCTTCTGGTTTTGCCAAGTCTTCTTTTGTTTATATTATGTACGGTTTTTTTCTTTCAGGGTTGTTAAAGAATTTTGCATTAGCAATTTCTGATGGAACAAAGCATGCTGAAAAAGTGTAATTTTTTTTCTAAATAAAAACATGAATATGTCAAGTGATAATCAAGATAGATCCACCACCAACACGTTGTTTTTTTACTTGTTTAAGTTTGCCGAGACGAAACCTGTCTGCTTTTTAACACTTACTTTATTCGTCCTTGGCCTGCAATTAGGACACTTAAGTATGTTTTTATTTGGAATAGCCGTTCTGCTATTGGTTGATTATAAAAAAATAATTACGACCACCTCAGTGCTGTTATTTTTGTTTTTGGTATGTTTTCTTTCGACGAGATGTTTTCACGGTGAGGTTAATTTTTCTCACATGGTAGAAAGTCTTTTCTATTACTTTTTTGCTTACCAATTAGGAGCAGCTTCATTAATATTTAACACTGAGCATGCTGTTTCAAATAGGAAAATTTTCTATCTTATATATGCTTTCTTTCTGGGTTCATTGGTTTATGTCGTGCTCAATTTTATATTTTTTGATCAATATGGTTTGGATCCGAACCTCTTACATGTTGCATGGCCACGTAAAGAACTTATTCCAACAACCGAGGTGTCTGATTTATTGTCACCGTTATTAGCCTTGGTACCAATGACACTCTATCATTACAAAGACATTTTTATTAAAAGAAAAATATCCTTTCCTGAATGCATTTTATTTGTAGTTGTTATTGGTACAGCATGCCTTTTAGTAGTGGAGATGGAACGTCGCGGACCTATAGTCGTGTTCCTCGTTATTTTTATCTTGTTTTTGGCAAAAATTATATGGGAAACAGCAAGGTTAAATAATGGAGTCAATCTCACCAAAGCTCTCGTTTTGTTGTTAATTGTCGGTTTAGTTGTATATATTTTGGTTAATATTCCTACATTCGATAGATTTATTAATAAGGGAATAGAAAACAGTCCACGCTTTAAATTATGGCATGCCGGTAGTCTGAGTTTATTTGAATATCCTTTTGGTGGTTGTAATGATTGTTTGATAACTGAATACAATCAGTGTAGTATGTACGCTCATAATATGTGGTTGGACGTTGGAAGAGAAGGTGGAATTATTTCGTTAGCATTGCTATTGTTGTTCCAGGTATCTCACCTAAAATATGTTCGTATAATTTATAACTACTCTGCCTTCAGTGGTTTACTGAAAAATTCAATAATTGTTTTGGTCTTAGTGTTTATAATGCAATGTTTTTATGAGCCAATTTTTAATTATAGATACGCTTATAATTCGTATATTTTTTTGTTTCTTGGGATCCTCAAGAACCTGGCAGATTCTATCCTGAAAAAATCAAACGAAGGGTTAGTATGATAGCCTTTTTCTCAAAAAAATTGTGCAACCAATACCTGTGTTAGAAACTTTAAACAAAATATTAAAGGTGCAACTATTTGAAAGCAAAAATATTTCAGTGCCTGATTTCTGAACTTTTGTAATCAATTAGCTATTTTTCAAATAAAAAGAAAAGACTTGCAAAGTTAACTGTGTTGTGTATTTTTATAAAATTGTAAAAGTTCAAAAAACAGTGACCGAACCTCTCAGGACTTGTGAGCAGGGAGAGTAGTAGAGCAAAGCATCGTTTTTATGTGTTTTCAGGAAAACGAGTGCTCGCTAGAGTTCATTGATGACTAGTGATTTTTTTTTACTCAAGCACAAGAAAAGTGTGTTGAAACGAACCTGATATAAGGACGATAAATTAAGTATTTAATGGTTTTCTGGCGAAAACGTATCTCTTTGATTTATCGTCAAGAACAGCACTTCGTTTCAATACCCTTAAGAAATACAGAAAGACCATGGCGAGTGAAACTACAGTGACAAAAGCTTCAGATGAAAAGTGGGATTTAATCCTCAAACCGAAAACCGGGTGGTTTGATATTGATCTTGAGGAGCTGTGGCGATACCGTGATCTAATTGGCATGTTTGTAAAACGGGATTTTGTTACGCTCTATAAGCAGACAATCCTCGGCCCACTCTGGTATATAATCCAGCCGCTGTTCACAACGTTGGTCTTCACCATTATTTTTGGAAGGGTTGCCAAAATTCCGACGGACTCGCTTCCTCCTTTTCTCTTCTATATGGCTGGAAACGTCATGTGGGGCTATTTTTCACAATGTTTAACAACTACATCCAATACCTTTAACACCAATGCGACGATATTTGGAAAAGTATATTTTCCGAGACTTACCGTGCCATTGGCAACCGTCATTGTGAATTTCCTGCAGTTTGCCATACAGCTGCTTCTTTTTCTGGGATTTTATTTCTATTTTATGGTGAAGGGGG
This sequence comes from Desulfobulbaceae bacterium, assembly GCA_011389815.1. Taxonomy (GTDB): domain Bacteria; phylum Desulfobacterota; class Desulfobulbia; order Desulfobulbales; family Desulfobulbaceae; genus Electrothrix. Next base: position 15,612 of record JAABTP010000018.1, read on the forward strand.
TGCCAATCCAACCGACGTGGTGGATTTGTGCTTTGCCTATACTCCTCTGTCAAATGGCACTGCTAAGCTTTGGCCTGGGAATTTTACTGTCATCAATGACGACTAAATACAAAGATCTTAAGTTTGCCATGGCTTTTCTGGTACAGCTCTGGATGTATGCAACACCTATCGTATATCCTTTAAGCCAAATTCCAGACTGGCTGCTACCATACTATATACTTAATCCAATGGTAGCTCTTGTGGAGAGTTTTCGATTCATGTTTTTTGGCACAAGCGCAATTCAGCTGAGCCAAATAGCGGTCAGCTGGTCGGTAACCTTGCTTATTGTTTTTGCGGGTGTGGTACTTTTCAGCCGTATTGAGAAAACCTTTATGGATACCGTTTGATTTTACTGAGTCATCAATTGTTGTGTGAATTTTTATAAAACTTACAAGATATCATTATTATACAATCTTTAATCCCTGAACCATGCCTGTCATTAAAATAGAAAACCTCTGGAAAGAGTATCGCCTTGGTGTCATAGGCCATGGAACATTAACTCATGATCTGCAGTCCTGGTGGGCTAAGGTGCGTGGAAAGGAAGATCCAAATTCTAAAATCACCCCCATGCTGGCTGGGCAGGAAAAACAGATTGAGGGAGATCGGTTTTGGGCATTGCGTGATATCAACCTAGAGGTAAAGCAAGGTGAAATACTAGGTATTATCGGAAAGAATGGGGCTGGCAAATCAACGCTATTAAAAATTCTCTCCCGTGTGACTGCTCCTACCAAAGGGAATGTAAAAGTAAAAGGCAGGATTGCAAGCCTTCTGGAGGTTGGTACTGGTTTTCACCCTGAACTTACAGGGCGGGAAAATATTTTCATGAATGGCGCTATCCTTGGTATGTCAAAACAGGAAATTAAGGCTAAGCTTAATGAAATAGTTGATTTTTCAGGAGTTGAGGATTTTATAGATACACCGGTGAAACGGTACTCATCAGGAATGCATGTGCGTCTTGCTTTTGCTATTGCAGCGCATCTTGATCCCGAGATTTTGATTATCGATGAGGTGCTGGCGGTAGGTGATGCTGAATTTCAAAAGAAATGCTTGGGAAAAATGCAAGATGTCAGTAAGACAGGTCGAACAATATTGTTTGTGAGTCATCATATGGCAGCGATTGAAAAACTGTGCTCAAGATGCTTGGTAACAGCTTATGGCACAACTAGCTTTGATGGTGATGTTAAAGAGGCGATTAGCTTTTATCTCCGCTCAGCAGAACGGATATTTAATAGTAGAGTCTTGCCAGAAAATATTAAACGTACCGGCAATAAAGAAATTGTCTTTACAGGTTGTGCTGTGGAGGATGAAAAAGGAAATCAGTTGGAAGCAGTTGCTTCAGGCAAATCAGTTATACTTGCTTTTGATTATAAAATTAATAGCAACAAGCCTTCTTTAAAGAATGTTTGTTTAGGCTTCTCTATTCACGGAAGCCTCGGAGAGACACTCTCTATCTTATACAGTGACTTTTCTGGTGTTACTTTTTCGGATATTCCTAAAAAAGGAACCTTTCGATGTCGTATTGAAGATTTTCCTTTTTCAGAGGGGAAATACATGGTTGGAGCACGCTTGATGGTTGGAAGGATAGAGGCTGATTGGCCACATGAGCCGATTGGAAGTATAAATGTGCAGGCCGGAGATTTCTATGGTACGGGCAATGTACCTCATAGTGGTGTCGGTCCAGTATTACTTCGAGGAAGCTGGGAAAATTTAGCTTGAAAAGTTGAGATCCATGATGAAATCATTAAGTATTGATAGGTTTATATCCCGTATCAAGAAAGCTGTGGCTATTTTCCTGTTTCCAAATAATTACCGTATTTATGATAAAAAAATATTTGGTTATCATAATTTGTCCTTTTCTCAGGAAGGGGAGGATATGATTCTTTCTCGACTCTTTGAAGGAAAAAATAAGGAAGGGTTTTACGTTGATGTCGGTGCACATCACCCGCAGAGGTTTTCGAATACGTATTATTTCTATCTGAGAGGGTGGCGGGGTATAAATATTGATCCTCTACCTGGAAGCATGAAGAAATTTAAAGATATAAGACCATTTGATATCAACATTGAATGTGCAATATATGAAAACGAAGAAGAATTAATATATTACCAGTTCAATGAACCGGCACTGAATACTTTCACAAAGGAGTTAGCAGATCAAAGGGGCACTATGGAGCAATATCATGTAGTAGATCAAAAAAAGGTATTGTGTCGTCGTTTAGAGGATATTTTAGATGAGTATATGCCTCAGGGGCAATATATTGATTTTTTAAGTGTGGATGTTGAGGGATTTGATTTAGGAGTACTTCGTTCTAATAATTGGGATAAATATAGACCTTATGTAATATTAGTTGAAGATCTAGAGGAAAGAGTAATTAATAAACAACTAGATTCTCCTGTTAATAGTTACTTGCAAATTCAAGGCTATGATTTGTATGCCAAAGCCCTGAATACACTTTTTTTCGTTATGAAGGATGAGCAACTGTTAAAAGGACAAAAGAATTGAATTCTCCATTGCTTTTTTTAGTATTTAACCGACCAGGCACAACAAAACGAGTTTTTGAAGCAATACGACAAGTCCAGCCTTCAAGGCTGTATATTGCTGCAGACGGTGCTCGCCCTGAGAAAGCAGGGGAAGACGCAAGAGTTCAGGAAGTACGCTCTATTGTAACTAATATTGATTGGGACTGTGAGGTGAAAACCCTTTTTCGCGATAAAAACCTAGGCTGTAAGATGGCTGTCAGCAGTGCGATAACTTGGTTTTTTGAACATGAGGAAGAAGGAATAATACTTGAGGATGATTGTGTACCTGACCCTAGTTTTTTTCCTTTTTGTCAGGAACTGTTAGAGAAGTATCGATATGACACTAGGATCATGATGATATCAGGAAATAATTTTCAGGGTGGTCAAAAGAGGACTGGTGAAAGTTATTATTTTTCACGTTTTCCACATGTTTGGGGCTGGGCTACATGGAAAAGGGCTTGGAAATACTGGGATGGAGATCTTGGAAAATGGCCAGCAATAAAAGCAAAGGGATATTTGACCGATATTTTTGGCGGTGATATAAATGTCGTTCAGTTCTGGCATGGTATATTTGAACGAATGCATAATAAAGAAATTGATACTTGGGATTTTCCCTGGGTTTTTGCTTGTTTAACCCAGAGTGGGTTTACAATCCTACCAAGTACAAATCTTGTTTCAAATATTGGTTTTGGGGATGGTGCTACGCATACTAAAAATGATAAAGATTCTGCATCATGTATTAATCAGTCTAAGATTGAGTTTCCCTTAAAGCATCCTGAAATCGTAATCCGAGATCAAATCGCTGATAAATATACAGAGGCTAATCACTTCAATATCCCGACTGAAAGCATATTGAGTTTGGTCAGAAAATTAGGCGTTATTCTAATAAATCGAATTCTTAAGAAAAATTGTTAAAAAAGTGACGAGTTTTGGGTTGACATTTCGAGCTTATCCCAACGCTGTGGATTCTCCAATTCCAGCTTAAACATTATATTTCAATAACAAATATTGAAATTCATGGGTGAGATAGATGGGGAGAGACTGTCTGATTTGCAATTGTAAGCAAGAGATGCTTTTTAGAACAAAAGTTCTTAATAAATACACTATATCATATTATAAATGTAATAATTGTAAATTTATTAATACTGAAGAACCTTTTTGGCTTGAGGAAGCCTATGGCGATGCTATTGCTTCTCTAGATATTGGGCTAGTGAGTCGTAATCGCAAGCTAGAGCCTATTGTTACTGATATAATATATCGATATTTTAATAAAAATGGTATATTTCTTGACTATGCTGGTGGATACGGTCTGTTTGTCAGAATTATGCGTGATAATGGATTTGATTTTTTTCGGCATGATGTTTTTTGTCAGAATTTGTTCGCTCAATTTTTTGATATTGAGAATTTTATGCAAGATTCAAAATTTGAGTTGATTACCGCCTTTGAGTTTCTTGAACATTGTAAGGATCCCTTATCTGAAATGACCAGACTATTGTCAATGTCTGATTCAGTACTTTTTTCTACGTCACTTCATAAAAAAAACATAACTTCAGTAAACGATTGGTGGTATTTTGTGCCTGAAACCGGGCAACATATCTCATTCTTTTCTATAGAAACCCTGGAGAATATGGCACGGAGTTTAGCCGTACAATTTTATACAAATGGGCATGATCTACATCTGTTTACAAGACAAAAGTATTATAATTTCTGTTTTCAAAAGAAATACAGAATACTTGATGTCATAATAGAAAAAATTGTTTCTTATCTTGGGAAAAGGACCAAAAAAAACAGGCTAGAGCAGCAAAAATACTTTATTGGGAAAGATTATCAATATGTCAAAAAAATACTTGGTAACCAAAAAAGTAAAAATTCTTCCAATGAAAAGTGAATTAAAACCTATAAAGGGTGTTGAAACGATAGTAATATAATAACGATAAATCAATTAGTGGTTTTTAAGTGAAGTGCTTATACTGTTGATCTTTCGTTTGAAATAACACTTCGTTTCAGCATCCTTTAAAACAAAGTATTAGTGGGTGAGCACCAGAATTTGTTTATTTCATCGTAGAAAACCACCCCCTCTGGGGGTGGTCAGAGTTCAACGGCTCTGCCGGTTGAACAGCCATTTTTGGCAAAGGTGCCGGTTATGATAGAAAATACATTTTTATTAACCGATCAATCTTGAGTGTATCCCGTGGTATGTCGGCGAGATAGATGCCTCAGTTATGCATGGTGCGTAAAGCTGTTTGCAGGCTCAAGGTCCTATACGGCAACGGTTCAAGATGGTTAAGTTTCCTGATGCTAATTTTGTCAGTGTGGGTGTTCTGAAAACGGGAGCAAAGTAGACAAATGCCCTCTGGGCTTAACCAATACCACCCCCTCTGGGGGTGGATTCTTTATTTCAATCTAAATTTTGTTTTTTTTACCATGGGCAGGCATTGCAAAATATTATCTATAAAAATCGCTGATGAAGTCACAAAAATAGTGATAGGAAAGTTATGAATATTCTGTACGATCATCAAATCTTTATGCTGCAAAGATTTGGGGGGATCTCAAGATATTACTTTGAACTTCTGCAAGCTGCGGATAAGTTATATCGTCCATCTGTTGAAGTAAGGTATCACATCAATCATTATATTGAGGATATCAAAAAATCAGAGAGTTATCCCTGGAATTGTGAAGAATCATTTGGTGGAAGATCTTTTACGGGAAAAGGAATATTTTGTCGTTTTTTAGAGAGATTTACTGGGGGTACTGATCCATGGAAAGAAAATTGTTTACAAATTAAAAAGGCGTTACATAATGAGAAGATTCATGTTTTTCATCCAACTTATTATAATGATTACTATTTTAACTGGATAGGTGAGATTCCATCTGTTATAACAGTTTATGATATGATCCATGAACTGTTTCCAGATAATTTCATGGATGATTTCTCAACAGTAGAATTAAAAAAGAGAGCAATATTTAAAGCAAAACATATAATTGCTATTTCGGAAAATACAAAAAAAGATATTGTTGAGATTTATGGAATACCAGAAGAAAAAATTTCTGTAATTCATCTGGCCAGCAACTTAAATTGTTATCAATCAGGTAAACCACCAGCCCCTGTTGCTGAACGTTATATTCTTTATGTGGGGATGAGGTCAGGGTATAAAAATTTTTATTTCTTTTTACGTGCTGTTGCAGACTTGTTGAAAACTGATGAATCGTTGCACTTGGTTTGCACTGGGAACCCATTTGATAAAAAAGAGATGTGGTTTATAGATTCGTTGGGTATTAGACGTGAACAAATTTTACAATTATTTGTAAGTGATGACGATCTTGCATATCTGTATAAAAATGCTTTGTTATTTGCTTTTCCATCTTTATATGAAGGTTTTGGGCTACCAGTACTTGAAGCTTTTCAATATGGATGCCCAACTGTTTTAAGCAGAACTGGATCATTACCCGAAGTTGGTGGCGATGCTGCATTGTATTATGATCCAAAAAGCATAGGTGAGATTAGAGAAACGGTTAAAAATGTTATTTATAATGAACAGTTGAGAAATAGCTACATTCAAAAAGGATACTCCCGGTTGAAGGCTTTTTCATGGGATAAAACCCGAAAGAAAACTGCGGAAGTATACGAAAAAATTTTGTGATAAATGGTGTGTGTACAGTGGGTAAATAGGCCTGCCAGTGTAAGCCGGAAAAAAGTTCGGATTTGAGGTCACTGAATTCGGAAAAAGCCCGCGATAGCCTGTGCAATTACCTGATGTTGCAGTTTGTCTTGCCTTAAGTTGATAGCTCTTTTTACGAAACCGTCATAAATGTGTTGAGAGGATTTTTTAGAACGGCTTATTTTCTGGCATGAATTATTTTCTGTGTAGGGCCAAGATCAAATTTTAATGTTGATATTTCATTAAGAGAAAGGATGCAATTGAATGAAAAGACAGGTTTTTCTAATATTAGATAGGTTGCTTCGGGCTCGTGGCATGAAAATTGTTTCTCGTGATGAGCCAAGTAAATGGTCTATGAGGCAGGCATTGATTCGTGCTTCTCAGCTTAAAAAACCTATATCGACGGTTGTTGATATCGGAGCATCTAATGGGAAATGGACCCAGATGGCCATGGAGGCAATTCCAGCGCAGTGTTTTTTTGCCATCGAACCATTAGAAGAGCGCAAGGTTGAGCTTGAATTGCTTAAGCAGCGCGATGCACGTTTTGGCTACGCTTTATGTGTTGCCGGGGCTGCCAGGGGCGAGGTTGAAATGACGGTGACGGAAGATCTGGATGGAAGTACAGTTGGCGGCGACCGTGGGACGGTCAGGCGAGTAGCTGTGCAGACGCTGGATCAGTTGATTGCTGAACAAAAATGCCCGGCTCCCTATTTGTTGAAATTTGATACGCACGGCTATGAGGTATCGATTTTAGAGGGGGCTTCCAAAACACTGGCAAACACGAATGTGATTGTTATGGAGACATATAATTATAATCTTACAGAAGATACCCTGCGTTTTCACGAGATGTGTGCGTATTTGGAAGAATTGGGCTTTCGGTGCTATGACATGGCTGAGCCGAGGCTCCGCAAATACGACTCCACTTTATGGCAGATGGATTTGTTTTTTGCGAAGGTTGATTCCGGATTATTTGAATATACTGGATATGCACCCGCTATGGACAAGGAGTGCTGATATTGAAAAACAAGGTTTCAAACAATGATTTTGTGGCGATGAATCGTGAGAACTTGCTGGAGCAGCTTCGTGATCTTCATCCTTGGCCGAAAAAACGTCCAACGCTTAAGCCTATCGGTGAGTAGTGGGGGTGAAGATGCCTGCCGCCATGGTCGAGTTGTGGGGTATAAAAATGCTGTTCGGAAAAGATAATGCAGGCTAAATATGTTTAATGCACCTCTCATAAGCATTGTTACACCATCTTTTAATCAGGGCCAATGGCTTGATTATGCTATGTGTTCGCTTCTTGACCAAGAGTATCCAAACCTTGAATATATTGTTATTGATGGTGGTTCTGCTGATGAAAGCAAAGACGTAATACGTAGACATGCTTCGCGATTGGCATATTGGTGCAGCGAGCAGGATAAAGGACAATATGACGCTGTTGAAAAAGGTTTCCGGCATTCTACCGGAGAAATCATGGCTTGGCTGAATGCAGACGACATGTATTTCCCGTGGACTCTTCAGGTTGTCGGAGAGGTTTTTGCGTTGTTTCCTGAAGTGGAGTGGTTAATCAGTCTTAATCCGGGAAGCTTTAACGAGCGCGGTGTGCTAAGCGGTTCGAATGCTCGTATGGGGTATTGTAAGGATCTTTTTAAGCGTGGCTTCTATCTGCGACTTGACAGCAATTCTGCAGGTCGTTTTATTCAACAGGAATCTGTTTTCTGGAGGCGCAGTCTCTGGGAGCGTAGCGGGGCCCATTTGTCTCGACGCTATGAGCTTGCGGGAGATTTCGAGCTTTGGGCGCGTTTTTTTCAACATGCACAACCATGGGGCATCAAGGCCATGCTTGCAGGTTTCCGAAGGCACAGTGAACAACGCTCCCAGCAACAGAGAACCCAATATTTGGCTGAAGTTTTCAAAATATTGTCAGAGTATGGTGGAACCGTAGAGCCCAGATGGATTTCGATGTTGCGAAAAAATTCTATTGTTCAGAGATTTCCTTTCGCCGAACAGCTTGGTTTGTCCTTTAAGGCTGCAAACATTAAGTGGTCCGCAGAGGAAAAGACATGGGTACAGCAACGTAGATATATATGTCAGTGAAGATTTGGGCGTTGACAACTTGCTTCAATCGGCGTGTTATAACGCTTCGGTGTCTAAAATCACTATATGCAGCAGCGGACAAAGCCCAGTGCCAGCTTTCTGTTTGTTTGGTCGATGACGGTTCTACCGATGGTACAACGGACGCAGTTCAAAATGAATATCCAGAGATTACAGTACTTAGGGGTGACGGATCTTTATTTTGGGCAGGTGGAATGCGATTCGGATGGAATGAATTTGTGAAACATCAATTTGTTGATCAATTACTGGTTTTTAACGATGATATTTGCTTTTTTGATCAAGCACTCTTGCAGTTGATTCAGACAACAAAAGATCTTCGGAACGCAGGAATAACCTGTACAGCTATAGCGGGCGCATTCCGTGACCCTGTGACTGGGACGACGACCTATGGTGCGGTAAAGCGAATCCACCTTTGGAAGTCTTTTAAGTTTGAACGGCTTGACCCCAAAGACAAAGTAGTCGCCGCTGACACTTTGAACATGAACCTGGCGCTAATATCAAAGGAAGCATTGCAGAAAATCGGCTTTTTGTCGCCCCATTATGTTCATAGCAAAGCGGACTTTGATTTTGGTTTCCGCTTAAAAGCGGCAGGTGGCAAGGTGCTATTGGCTCCAGGCCATATGGGGGAATGCCGTCGCAATTCAAAAAGTGGAAGATCAACCGAAGCTGGGCTCTCCATACGTCAACGTGCAAAAAGATTATTTTCAATAAAAGAACACCCTTTTATTGAAACATTTTATTACTATCGAAAATATGCAGGTCCACTATGGGCTGTTCTCCTGGCAAAAAAATACTTCAACAGGCTTTTTAGGTAAGTTTTACCTTGTAGTACTGTTACTCAATAATTAATCAAGCCGAATAAATGTTGGGCTGATTGGTTTGGGTAAGGAGTTTATGACATAATGAGTACATCAAAAAGTTTGTCTGCAAAACCATGTGTTCTTTTAATCCGGTCCTATGAACACATTTTTTTTCAGGCGTACTTATCCCGTGCATTGTCACAGAGCGACACCTGTGAGTTTCGACAGTATCCCAGAATACCTCATGATCAGGGAAAGAGCTTGAAGAAGCTTTTCTTCTCGGAAGAGGCTTGGGATAATTTGCACAATAATGTGATTGAGACAAGAAAAGAGTTTATTGAGTTACTTCAGCAGGGATATTTTGACATTATCTTGCTGTCAGACTGCGATGCATCGTTTTTTATCAAGCCTCATTCGATCAGGCGAAAAATTCGCGCAATAGCTGATTTTATTTATCGATTTTTTCATTTTGGTGTTAACTTGTCACGCAAACATTATGCCTATGAGCATTGCATGCCGTATACGTTGTCGGAATTGCGTAAATTCGCACCAGTAGCGGCAATTGATCTGAGTGAGCCAGCTTGTTTGTCTCAATCTGGTCGAAGGGTGTTTGAGGAATCTACGTTGTTTTTCAAACGAGAACTTCCGTATGACCGTTACTTTATGTATTACCCTGATCGGCCTGCTCCCTGGAAAGAGTGGCGGAAAAAACTGTTACCTTTCTTTGACAAGGTTTATGGTATACCCTTGGGCATTGAAGATGATAAGTATTTTGCATTGAAGCGACTCCGTCACGCTGAAAAAGATATAGATGTATTTATTTCTGGTGCTGTAAGCAATACGCAGCGTAAAACTGCTATTGCATTGCTGGATGAAATTCGGGCCGAGAAAGAATGGAATATTGTAATGCTTGACCATGTGTCATTTGATGAATACTGCGAGTTGGTTGCTCGCAGTAAGGTTACGATATCAATTGGCGGTTCAAGATGGGAGTGTTTCCGGCACTATGAGGCTGTTGCGCTAGGTAGTGTGCCTTTAATGAATCGCCCGAATATTGATGCTGTGTGGTGGAATGACCTTCCAGAAGCCATTTTCTTTGAAAATAATTTTTCAAATTTCTGTTTGCGCATAGATGAATTATTGACAAAAAGCGAGTTGAGAGAAGAGTGCTTCACTCAGCTTGAAAAGCGCATAGAGGGTGATATGCTGCACTCTACAGTTCTTGATTACGTTGTATCCAAAATGATTAACTTTAAAAAGTTCAAATGAGATCATCAATCTTGGATTTTATTAATAATGATGGTCCGGTAAAAAGTCAGAAATCAGTAAATCGCTAAGGATAAGTCAACGAGTTACAATTTTGGAGTCAAATCAAGGAGCAGTGGAATGTTGAAAAATGAAAATTCTGTTGAAGTTGTGATTTACGGTGCCGGGTCCATAGGTAACCATATGGCACATGCTTGCCGTAACAAGGATTGGCATGTGACCATGGTGGACCCAGATTCGGTTGCACTTGAAAGAACCCGCAGGGAGATATATCCATCTCGGTACGGTCAGTGGGACGAGAGTATAGACCTGGTATTTCCTGATGATGTGGATGGTACAGCCGATCTGGTGATCATTGGCACGCCGCCTGATTTGCATATGGAAATTGCAAGCGCGGTTTTACGGGGGCAGCCACCACAGGTGATGTTGATAGAAAAGCCTTTGTGTACGCCCGATCTAGACGGATATGAGGAGGTCGCTGCGCTCGTAAAAAAAACGGGTACAATTGTTTTGACTGGTTATAATCATGTTGTGACCAAAAACACAAAGAAAGCAGAACAAATCTTGACTTCACATGATTTTGGAAAGCCACAAACGATCATGGTTCGTTGGCTTGAGCACTGGGGTGGGATTTTTGGGGCTCATCCCTGGCTGAGTGGACCGTCAGATAGCTATCTCGGATACTCCGTGCGGGGCGGTGGTGCTTGCGGAGAACATTCTCACGGCATCAATCTATTTCAGCATTTTGCACGTTTTTTAGGGCAAGGAGATATTAAAAAGGTATCGTGCATGATGAGTGAGGTAGAAGATGGTGCTGCGCAATACGACAGGGTCAGCTCGTTGAATGTGCAAACGGACAGTGGCATGACTGGATTGGTTGTTCAGGATGTGGTGACCGAACCAGCAGTTAAGATGCTACGCATTCAGTTTGAAAAAGGGTACTTGGAATGGTATGCGAGCTATGACGCTGACCACGACGCAGTGCTTTGGCAATGTGAGGGAAAACAGGCTGAAGCATATTTAATTCCTCGTGAGCGTCCCGATGATTTCGTGGGGGAAATTGATGAAGTCGAGCGGATACTACAAGGAAGCAGGACAGGCGGTGCCATTTCCCTTGAAGCTGGATATCAGACCATGAGAGTGATTGGGGCGGCATATTCCTCGCACCGTTCCGGTCAGACCGTCGAACTATAAAAATCTGTTGCAAAAAAAGGAGAAACAAAGCCAAAATGAAGAATTTTGATTTTAACAACCTTTATATTCTTGATCTTGCTAATAATCATCAAGGGGATGTTTTGCATGGGCTGAATATTATTGAGGGATGTGCCGGAGCGGTAAAGTCCTGTGGTGTGCGTGCGACGGTGAAATTTCAGTTTCGCCAGCTTGAAACCTTCATCCATCCTGATTTCCAGTCTCGGAAAGATTTGCCCCATATTCCGCGTTTCATGGAAACAGCACTTAGCAAGGAACAGTTTTCCAAAATGGCTGTTGCGGTGAAAGATGGGGGAATGATTACCATGGCGACCCCCTTTGACGAGGAGTCAGTTGATGTCATTGAGGAATTGGAACTTGATGTGATTAAGATTGCCAGTTGTTCCGCTACAGATTATCCGTTACTGAAACGGGTGGTTCGTGCGCGGCGGCCGATAGTCGCTTCTACGGCCGGACTAAGTATCGGAAAAATTGATCGACTGATCAATTTTCTTGAAACACATGAGGCTGAGTTTGCCATCATGCACTGTGTAGCTCTTTACCCTACAGCCAATGATCGCTTAAATTTGAATCAGATTTCATATCTTCGCCAACGATACCAAGGGGTTCCTGTAGGTTTTTCCACGCATGAGGAACCTGAAAATATGAATGCCGTGCAGATAGCGGCGGCAAAAGGTGCGCTATTGTTTGAGCGTCATGTGGGACTAAATACCGATAAATATAAGCTCAACGCCTATTCTTCAACTCCAGACCAAATCAAACGATGGATACAGGCATCTCTTGAGGCGCAGACAATTTGCGGGGGAGAGGGAAGGGGACCAGCCTCACCCGCAGAGAATGTGTCGCTTCGTTCTCTTATGCGAGGGGTTTACGCAAAGGATTCCCTAAAAGCAGGAGATGTAATCAGCCGTGAGAATGTATTTTTTGCAATGCCGTTGCAGGACAATCAGATGACTTCTGGTGATTGGCACTCAGGAATGACGGCTGATAGAGATTACCTATCAGGTGAGGCTTTGCAAGAACAGATATCCACCTTCCGCCCGACGCCTGAAAGTATGATTTTTCAGATTATGCTGCAAGTAAAAGGTATGCTGCGTGAAGCGCAGGTACCTGTAGGGCAAGGAATGCCCGTAGAATTATCGCATCATTATGGTCTTGATCGTTTCCGTGAATTCGGCTGCACGATTGTTGATTGCGTGAACCGCTCTTATTGTAAAAAATTGCTAGTAATGCTTCCGCGACAAAAACATCCCTATCACTACCATGCAAAAAAAGAAGAAACATTCCAGTTATTGCATGGAGACTTAGAAATTTGTCTTGATGGGCATGTAAAGAAGCTGGAATTGGGCGAGACCGTTTTGGTGGAACCGGGAATGTGGCATAAATTTCACACACTGGATGGTGCTATCATGGAAGAAATTTCCTCGACCCACTACAATGATGACTCGTTTTATGATGATGAACTGATTGCTAAAATATCTAGGGAACACAGAAAAACCGTCCTAGAAATGCAACTGATTAATAGTTGGTGATTGCAATGCGTTATCGTGTTGTGGTGTTTGATTATGACGGTACGCTGGTGATGTCTAATGACATCAAGCGTGATGCTTATTTTCGTGCTATACCAGAGTATGGAAATATTTTAGACACGGTTTTGCGAATGAATCCAGGGGACACGAGGCGAGAGATAATTCGTAAAGTGCTGCTATCCATAGACCCCGATTGGGCAATGGGCGAAGAATTATCATCTCGTATTGAGGAAGTTGCTGAAAGATATGATATTATTGCGACCAAAGGGGCTTCTGAGTGTCCAGAACGATCAGGCGCAACAGCTTGTTTGAAGCGGCTGTCAGAACATGTGCCCTTGTATTTGTTGTCTGCAACACAGCAAGATAGTTTGGAAAGAATTGTTGATTACAGGGAATGGCGCAGTTTTTTTCAACGAGTCGTTGGTGTTACTGTCTCCGAAAAAGCAGGCATGTTGAAATCGTTTGCAGTTGAGCAGTATGTTCATATGGATGATATTCTGATGGTTGGTGATAGTGATTTTGATCGGGACGCAGCATGCAGTGCAGGTGCAGCCTATTTCCATATGGCATCTGGTAACACCATGCAGGATCTCATCCGTTTCCTGAATTCTTAGCGAGAGAAATAGATAAAGTAGGATGACAGATTACCCGATTTGCGTAGAGGTTCAATTCCATATTTTCGACAAATGGACTGCAATCATGTGGCGTTTGGATGCCAATACGAAAAAAAACTTACAAATCTTGCACATCAACTTGTTTGGTTATGATAATGACGGAGATTCCTAAATATGTATCATGATAAACGCATTTTAGCCGTTGTGCCTGCCCGCGGTGGTAGTAAGGGCATTCCGTTGAAGAATATTCATCTACTGGCAGGTAAACCATTAATTGCCTATACTGGTGATGTTTTAAAACATCTGCCAGAAGTGGATCGCGCCGTTGTGTCAACGGATCATGATGGTATTGCTGATTTGGCAGAGCAAAACGGGATTCCAGCACCGTTTCGACGACCACCAGATCTGAGTGGAGATCGCGTTGCTGACTGGGATGTTTTGTTGCATGCTCTGCAAGCCATGGAGGCAATTGACAGTTGTATCTACGACATTGTTCTGATGCTGCAACCTACCTGCCCGCTTAGGACGGCGGAGCATGTGCGGAAGACTTTTGAAAAGCTTATTGAAGGACACTTCGATTCTGTTTGGACGTTAAGCCCGACGGACAGCAAGGCTCATCCTCTTAAACAGTTAATTCTTCAAGATGGGAACATTGATTTCTATGATGCGCGCGGGCGAAATATTATTTCGCGTCAACAGTTGGAGCCTGTATACCATCGGAATGGCGCTTCATATGCAATCACACGATCCTGTATTTTAGAACAGCGCTCAATAATGGGGCAAAATTGTGGTTTTGTGGTCATCTACGATGCTCTTGCCAATATCGACACGCTGGATGATATTCGCTACGCAGAATTCATAATGATAAGTGAACATCACGATCAGAGTAGTAATGCGTGCTGATATGGATTTGATAGTTCCTATAGAGACCAAGGTGCGCGAGTTTCACGCCAAGGCATATTTAGCGACAGTTGCAGCAGAGCGTGGGTTCAAGGTTTGCATTGGAGATGCTCGTTCGATAAGGCGGCGTCTTGGCTGGTTGCCTGTTGGTGCGTATTTTCTGGACAAGTCTGTGGTTCCGAACCGAACTGATCTTTTTCGTTACTATCGTGCGCTTGGACTAAGAGTCGTGGCGTGGTGTGAAGAAGGTTTTTCATTAGTTGATAAGGATGCCTATCTCCGGCATCGAATTAACCCAGATGCACTGTCTCAGACCGAGTCGTTCTTTACATGGGGTCCATACCAATCCTCAATAATCAAAAACCGTTATCCAGAATTAGCAGGGCGAATTGCAGATACAGGTAATCCTCGAATCGACATTCTTCATTTACCGGCAAGGAGCGTCTTTAATGAGCAGGCAAAGCTGCTGCGGCAACAATATCCACATATGATCCTGATAAACACGAACTTTTCTATGTGTAATCATAAGAAAGGACGCATGGGATACATAGAACTGCTCAAAAGTGGAGGCAAGATCTCGACAACGGAAGATGAGGAATTTGCAAAAGGGTGGATGAAGCATAAAGAAAATCTTTTTATAGCTTTTAAAAAGCTTGTATTCACATTGAGTCAGGAATTTGGTGACCGGAAAATTATAATTAGGCCTCATCCGTCAGAAAATCACGATGTATATCGTGATTTATATAAAGATGTAATAAACGTTGATGTCATACACGAAGGCAATGTCATTCCGTGGCTTATGGCAGCCGACATTGTGATTCATAATGGCTGCACCACTGCGGTTGAGGCTTGTTTGCTTGATCGCCCTGTGCTTGCTTATCGTCCATTTGTCTCGGATCGATTCGATATTGATTTCCCTAACCAAGTGAGTGTTGATGTATCAACAGAGGAAGATGTCGTCTCATGCATTCATTCAAACAGCCAAATTGAGCGTGCTGAGCGTGATGTAACGCTCCAAAGATATATCCATAAGGTCAAAGACAGTCATGCAGATGCAATTGTTGATCTTCTGTATCAAAAGTGGGAAAGCGGCACTGAATTCTCTATGCCCCTGCGTTTGTTGATGGAGATGAGACGACTTGCCTTTCGACTTCGCATGTGGCGAGCATGTTCTTACGATTCAGAGTCAATTTATGAAAAACAGAAGTTTGGAAAATTGGAACGAAAGGAGTTGTTAGAAGTGGTGAACCATTTTTCTTCAAATCGCAAACCAAAACATTCTTATGATGTGCATCAGATTTGGAAAAATTGCTTTGTCGTGAAAAAGGCAACCGAATATGAGTCTTAATAAATCTGATTATATATGCATGCTAATCTATCACTATTGGCCAGATAAGGTTGGTGGAGCAGAGCAATCTTGTCGACGACTAGCTGCGGGCCTAGCGGAGCATGGATATAAATGCATAGTCCTGACTGCACGAACTAACTTGCTCTATTCCCGTATAGAAAAAGATGGCAATGTTACTATCAGGCGTTTTTTTGTTCCTGAGGCTTGGGTTGCCGTGTTGAGAAGTATTGTCGGGTTCTTTCAAAGCTCAAAAACGCAAAGCAACGACCATTCAAATTCACCTTCGCGTCCAAAGGAACCTCTCAGGAAAACAATTGGGTTGGATGTGATCCTGTCTCGGTTGCTGAAATATTGGAACAGCCTATTTTTCATGTCAGGGGTTTCTATGTGGTGTTTCTGGCACCGAAAGCGTATAAGTATTTTGCATGTGCATACTTCAGATTGGATTGCGGGGGTAGCTGGTTGGCTTTGTCATTGGCATGGTATCCATGCGCTGTGCAAGGAATCGACCTTTCCCGCTTTGCCGGAATATACTCAAGGCATTCCGTTTCGGAGTGCCTTGAATATGTGGCGCAAACGATTGCCGTTTATTGCACAAAACCCGAACGTTAAAGAAGACCTGGTGGCGAAGGGCATTAGACAGGATTGTGTTTTTGTTATCCCTAACCCAATTCCTATTTGTGGTATTGAACGACATGAGCATCAAAGTCCCTTCGTGTTATGGATTGGCAATGCATCGCAAGGAATTGACACGAAAGGATTGGATGTACTGGCGAGTTCGTGGGAAAGAATCAAGCATGAATGCCCGTCGGCAACATTGGCCTTACTTGGAGCTGGGGTAGACGACAAGGTTCACTCTCTTTTTGATTCCCAAAATTCAAATGGTGTTGAATTTTTTGGTTATGTTGATGATGTCAATATCTGGATTAAGCGAGCTTGGGTTGTTGTTTTACCATCGCGACGAGAAGGAATGTCGAATGCGCTTTTAGAGTCGATGGCGTTAGGAGTTCCTGTTGTTGCATCCAATATTCCCGGCAACAAGTATATTGTTAAGCATGACATAACAGGCCGGCTTTTTTCATCTGAAGACTCTTCTTCATTGACTCAGGAAGTTTTAAAACTCATAGATAGCCCAGATGAGCGTAAAAGGTTAGGAGATTCTGCTCAACAATATGTAGTGGACCATTACGATAAGAGTTCTGTAGTATTGAAAACCATCGCATGTTATGAATCCCTGCATAAAGGAAGTATTCCTGGTTGTTGAAATCATCGTAGAGTAGCGATTATATAGATCGCATTTCGTAATTATTAAGTCTAAGATTTACTTTACTGAGCTTGATAGATCGTCTTGGTTTCGTGTCAGTGCTCATGTCGATTACGCAGATAGGAAGAACATGCTGAATTTTGATGCAGATGAAAATCAGCCGCCTCAAGTTGTTTTTTTAACATATATAAGCCGTTCCGGTTCGACTTTTTTAGCTCAGATCCTTGATTCCTTGCATGAGGTTTGTGTCGGTTTAGAAACCAGGCTGGATGATGGTTGGATTCGTGGTGAACATGTTTGTTTGCATTCAGAATCAGAGATTCGTGCTTATCTGAACCAGATGGAGAAAGATGCCAAGTTTCGCCAATGGGGCGTGTCTTCTGATGAGATATGGCAGAGACTTTCTATGCATCCTCCACCAATATATTTTGGGGATATACTGCAAGCAGCGTTACTTGAATATGCAGGAAAAACATCTCCGAAGGTGTTGGTCCATAAGTGTGGTCATTATATTTCTTGCGTTTCCAAAATCAGGCAGGAAATTCCGAGGGCAAAATTTATATTTGTCGATAGAGACCCGAGAGCCATATATTGTTCACAAAAACGAAGTATTGACAGTTTAACCCGACAACCCATGCAGAGTGATATTGTAGATTTTGCACTAGAATACAAGAAACTTCAGCGGTCTTTGCAATCTGTCAGTCAAGACCCGTATGTCATGGTTGTTCAGTATGAAGAAATTATCGCAAGCGATCCGAGAGCAATACAACAAAAGTTTGCCCAATTTCTTGAAGTAGATTCATTCTCTGTCAATACATCCAATTACTATTCCACCATACCTGAAGCGCAGAAACATTTGCATCGGCGAGTTGAATCGGGAGTTCCTGACAGGACGAGAGTGTCGGCATGGAAGAATGAGTTGCCCGTCAGTGAGATTCTTTTTCTTGGCTGGGCGTTGCGTAACTGGTTGAAAGCAAAAAAGTATGAAAATTGTAAAATACCCATTGATAAGATTAAGCTCACAGAGTTGTTTGCTCTTTTTAGACACCTTTCGCGATATATTTATGAAGCACATTTCGGTAGGCATTTTAGAAATAAGATGAGAGATTGCCTATGGAAAAGGTGACTCAAAGAGTGTATGCGCAATATTGCAAGCTAGTATCGTTCGCATCAGCCAGAAGGCATTAGAAAAGATGAAGGCTAAACCATTAAAAGTTGTGATGGTTATCTGGAAGTATTATCCAGTTTTTGAAGGAGGAGCTGAAAGGCAATGCAGAAAAATAGTGACTGAGCTGTCAGCAAAAGGTGTGGAGTGTACGGTACTGACTGCGAGGGTGGAACGTAGCCTTCCTCTGGAAGAAATGATACCGGGAGGAGGCAGGATTGTAAGAATTGGTTCATTAGCGTTCTTGGATTCTCTTTATAGGCGCATTTTCCGATATATCAGAAAATGTTTTGGCAAACAAAAGGAAGACAAACAAAATGATTCTTTGGAATTTTGGTGTGTTCTTCCTTTTGTCTGGGTTGCCCGTTTGTCATTTCTGGTACAACTGAAAAGGTATTTGCGTCGTAATCATGCAGATATTGACGTACTGCACGTCCACGAGGCGCACTGGATTGCAGGCGCAGTGGCATGGGCAAGTTCCGGTCTTACTATTCCCATTGTATGTAAAGAGGCTGATTTTCCTGTGTCACAGCAGATCAGCTATGATACTCCCATGAGGGGCGCACTCGCTGAACGTCGCCAACATGTCAAATTTATAGCGATGACCAATGAAATATTCGAAGGATTGCTTGAGACAGGTATAAAAAAAACGCAAATATTTTGCATTCCAAATGGAGTGGCTGTTCCAAATGGCACAGCAGAATTTGCTTTATCGCAGGACATAGTTTATATAGGCAACCTGACCCAGGGTACAAAACGGAAAGCTTTTGATATATTATTTGAATCCTGGGTGAAAGTGGTTAAAAAAAATACTTCCGCACGGTTGGTTGTTCTTGGTGCCGGTGATCCGTCAGTTTGGATAGAATATTTAAAAGATAATAAATGTTTATATAGTGTAACGTTCAAGGGGACGGTACCTGATGTTTCCTTATATTTGAAAAATGCAAGAGGTTTTGTTTTACCATCAAGGGTTGAAGGTCTATCCAATGCATTGCTTGAGGCAATGAGCTGGGGAGTGCCCGTGGTTATTTCAGACATTCCAGCCCATCGTTCAGTTATCCAGCATGAAGAAAATGGGTTGGTAGTGCCTGTTGACAATAGCGAATTACTTGCACAAGCTATGCTAAGACTTCTTGATGACGAAACACTTTGCGAAGAACTCTCAAGCAATGCCCGTGAGACTATTAAAGAAAAATACTCAATGGAGGTCGTGTCGGCATCCTTGATTACATTATATTCCAAACTTGCCAGTCACAATGAAACAGTAGAAGTATAGTGTTATATGGTTTTATTTGTGATACATGATATTCAAAAAGAAATCTCGGCAAATCGTCTATTTGGCAATAACTAGCTGATTAAATATATAAAAAACAGTTGAGGCACTTTTTTGTCTTTGAAAAAGAAAGAAGATCATTGGAAAGTAGTTATTTACACCGATGCGGTTGTTTTTGGTGGACACGAAGTCACGTTGCTTGAAGCTGTGAAAGGTTTACTCAAGGAACCCCGGCTTGAAGTGTGTTTCATGGTTCCAGAGAAAAACGACCGCCTTCTAAAGAAGCTCTCTTTCTTAACTGGGCAACTAAAGATTGTTAAACATTCCTTTTCCACTGCAGCCGGGGATGTCTTCCGTGTGCTCTGCAGATCTACAAAAGTCCGAAAATTACAAAGAATAATACAAGCTCACAATCCTGATCTGGTGATTGTCTCTCAGGGGGCAATAGCATTGTCCGCATGTGGGTTAGGCGCTGCTTCTTTGGCAGGTATTCCAGTGATGAGCTTTCTTCCAATGGCTCACCCTGTAGCTCTAGCCAGAGGAAAACAATCTCTGTCGGTTAGATTTCAAGAGTTTTTGTATCGTTATCTTTATGAGTTACCGAGTTTCTTTTTCACGATGTGTCAGACGACAAAGAAACAACTTGAGCATTTGCATGGCGTTTGTGGAGAACAAATTTTTATCAGCTATTATGGCTTTGATCTACCTCAATCCTCAAGGCCCGCATTGTCTTGGTCAGGTAAAGGAGACGAGGAGGAAAAACATATAGCTTTGGTGGGAAGAATAGAGTTTCACCAAAAACAGCAGGATTTTTTTGTTCAACAACTTGCCACATGTAAGAATGAGATTTCTTCACTAACAGTACATATTATTGGAGATGGCCCTGACAAGGAACCACTCAATAGGCTTGTCCACAAGTTAGGTCTTGGGGAAAATGTTATCTTTGAAGGCTGGGTGGAGGATATGAAGCCTTGGTATTCAATACTTGATGCCATCGTTCTTCCGTCTCGTTTTGAAGGCTTTCCTTTGGTTATGGTTGAAGCAATGTATCATGGGGTACCGGTTGTTGCGAGTAAGGTTGATGGTATGGAGGAAATTCTGCCAGTTCAATGGCTTTTCCCCATGAATGATGGAGAGGAAATGATGCGTTGTCTGCGCTATGTCTTCACTATAGATCAATATGACCATTTAGCGAGAAACCAGCGTATTGTTGTTGATGAAATGACTGCCGAGTCATATCAGAAAGATTTTAAGAATGCAGTGCTCTACTGTCTGGAAAGTAGAAAATAATTATGCGATGGCTGAGTCTGCTTTCGTATTGTCCTTTCTATCTGATAAAAAACAAGAGTAAGGTACATTCTAGTTGAATATACGGAGCACAGGCTGATGTCGGAAATTTTGGTTGTCGGAGGAGCTGGATATATCGGATCTCACATGTGTAAGTATCTCCATGCTAAAGGGTTGAAGCCTGTTGTGCTTGACAATCTGAGTCTTGGACATGAAGAATCGGTAAAGTGGGGATCGTTTTATAAAGCTGAACTTGATGATCAAAAGGTACTGGCTGAAGTTTTTGATAAGCATGATATTTTGGCAGTCATGCATTTTGCGGCCTTTTGTTATGTGGGAGAATCAGTGACAGCACCCTTGAAATATTATCAAAATAATATTGCTGCAACACTTGGGCTGCTTCGCGCAATGTTGCAACATGGTGTGAATAAGATCATTTTTTCTTCATCCTGTGCAACCTATGGCGAGTCTGTGTGTTTACCCATAACTGAAGAGCAGCCGCAACAGCCCATTAATCCCTATGGGCGCACTAAGCTGATGATGGAAAATATTCTGGATGATCTGGATAGAGCAAATGGATTAAAATCGGTATGTCTTAGGTATTTTAATGCGGCAGGTGCCGACCCTGAGGGAGAACTTGGTGAAGCCCATGAGCCTGAAACACATCTTATCCCTCTTGTACTGTATGCTGCACTTGGTCGCCTAAAAAATCTCACGGTTTTTGGCAAGGATTATTCTACCAAGGACGGAACCTGCATCAGAGACTATATTCATGTCAATGATCTTGCTCAGGCGCATTATCTTGCGTTACTCCATCTGTTGGATGGCGGTACAAGCAAAAAATATAATCTTGGAAACGAAAATGGATATTCCATACTGGATGTGATTAAAACTGCCAGCCAAGTCAGCGGTAAGGAGATTGTTTATACATTTGCCGAACGAAGAGTAGGAGATCCTGCCGTACTGATTGGCTCTGCCGAGAAAGCTATTTGTGAGTTGCATTGGAAACCTGAATTTACTCGTCTTGAAAAGATTATCCAGACTGCCTGGGATTGGCTTTCTAATAATCCCAAAGGTTATGAAACGACCAGGATCATATGACTATGCCGTCATTGAACACAACGCCGTTGGCCGAGTTTATTGTCGAAGTGAGTATAGTGCTTAAGTGTCTGGAGCGTGAAAATCAATGAAGTCTGTAGCCCTTGTCCCTTATTGTCCATTTCCCGCCGACAGTGGCGGCAAGGTGGAAATGTGGAAACATCTTGAGGTTTTGCGTTCGTTAGGGCAATGTACCATTGCCTCTGCAGCAACCCGCCCTGTGGGCATGGGCTGGCAGGTTTCAGCAAAAAAGGATATTGCACAATGCGGTTATACAGTCAGCTTGCGTGAGGAGTTTTTTCCCAAGCGAAACTGGAAGCAGCTTTTCGGGCTTGCGTATGGAGCCATCTGCAAGGGACTGCATCTGGAGCGGGCCTTTGGCCATACCAATCCGTACCATCGTCATGCCTTTCCAGACGATTTCCTCTTGCAATGCTCCAACAGGGCTGATCTGGCATTGATTAACTACAGTTATTGGGCCAGGCTCCCGACATCTTGTCCAAAGGTTATTGTTCTACTGGATTTATGGTCCAATACAATGTGGGGCGGAATAGAACCGGAGACCAGGGAGCTGGCGACAGCGGATTTGCTCGTTGTCATCTCCAAGGATGAAGAAGCGCAGTTGCGTGCCCGTGGGCTGAAGAATATTCTCTGGAGTCCTCCTTTAGCAGAGCCTTCGTATTTTCCACTGACAGAGCAGGTCGGACTGATCGGATCTGCAAACAAGTTTAATAGAGAAGGTATTTCCTGGCTCAGCAAAGCCAAGAAACCTGCTGTCCCTTTAACCGTCTACGGTGCCCTGTCGGCCTTTGCCAAGTGGCCGGATGCAGATACGGTGAGAAGCTATGCAGATACTCATACACCCTATTGCGACTGCGGGGTTGTCCTGCTGCCCACGGCCTTAGGTATGGGGGTGCAGATCAAGACCGTGGAAGCATTGGCTGCTGGCCGGGCCATCGTTGCCCGAACCGGAGCTATGCGTGGGCTGCCTCCGGGAAAAGGTGCTTGGATTGAGGTTGAGACACCGGAAGCCATGTGGGGACATGCTGCTTTACTCAGTCGTAACGCTGACCTGCGGGAAGAACAGGGGACTAAGGCGCGAGCCTATTATCAGGAGCATTTGGACTCCCGGAAGATTCTCGCTGAGCTTCGTACAGCCTACTCCACCTTGGTACAGGGCTGATTATCACTCTCACCCTATGAGCAACACCTCCAATTATTAAAAGATGTTTTGATCTGTTCCATTTGCAAGAAAATGCAACCCACTCAACTCTTTTCCAGGAGATGAACAATGGCAAATTCTCTTACCGGCTCAGTCGGTGAAAGCGGTAAAAACCAACCCGATGATGTTCGTGCAGTCTATGCATTGTTTAACAAGATCCTTTCGGTGCAGCTGGAAGTGAGTGATGTCTGCTCTGTTGAGCTGATTCGGGCAATCAGAGAGTTTCAGCAGGGATTCATGTCCCGTCCTGATGGCAGAATAGATGTGGGTGGACGAACCTGGAAAAAGCTCACCGCTACTGCTGAGGCACCGGAAACAGCAATTAGTGGATCAGTAGGGGAGGGCGGCCAGAATCGCTCCCGTGATGTCCGTATTATCTATGCCCTGTTTAATGCAATACTCTCCAGGCCCCTGGATGTCAGCGATCAATGCACAGACGAGTTAATTCAGGCGATTAAGGATCTGCAAAAGGGCTTTATGTCCCGTCCTGACGGCAGGATTGATGTGGGCGGGCGCACCTGGAGACGGCTGACCACGCCAGCCGGAGGAGCCGGCCAATCTGTGCTCCTGAGCTTTGATGATGGTCCGGCCCCAACAAAGGCCTTATTCTCCATTCTGGATATCCTGGATCGTTATGCTATCAAGGCGGAATTCTATGTTCTTGGTCAGGAAGTGGATAGCCAGCCAGCAGCAGCAAAGGAAATCGCAGAGCGAGGTCATAAAGTTCAAAACCATACCTATACCCACCCTAATCTGGCTCAGGCCAGCAAGAGCACTGTTCGCAGGGAACTGAGCAAAACCCAGGAGAGCATTAAAAAAGCCACCGGCTCCACGCCTACCAAAATTCGCCCTCCTTACGGTGCAGGCGGCTGGCGACCATACGATTGGGAGCTTATTACCGTGGCAAACGAACTTTCCCTGACCATTCAGAACTGGGATATTGATACAGAAGACTGGAAATCTCCCCAGGGAGTCGGTCCCAGCAAACGATCTATGATTGAACGTCAGCTTGCCCGCAGGCAGAATCAGACCGAGCTCAATGTGCTCATGCATGTCTTACCAGGAACAGCTGACGACCTGGGAGATTTTATTGAGCAGCTTAAACAATGGGGATTCAGCTTTGCCAGGCCGTAATATACGTAACATGTTGCTGCCGTATCACTATTTCCTGTTCTTCTGTCTTAGTCTGCTGCTGACTGGCTGCAACAGTCAGGCTGACGAGCTGGACCAGGCGAGCCGCAGTTACAAGGCGCATCGGGATTATGCTAGTCTTGAAGTGATCAACGGGCATCTGCGCAAAGGTATGGCGCAGAGCAAGGTGGAAGACCTGCTTGGTGAGGCCGACTACTCGCCCATTGCGGGACAATATTATTATTCCTCGGATCGCTCGGAAGTGGCAGGCAGCGGGAAAGAGCGGATGAATGTCACGGTCGGGCTGGTTGTGGAATACCGTGATGACCAAGGCCAGCTGACTGAGCAGTTGCAGAGCTTTTGGCTGGGGCGTATCCGGGAATAGACTCTGTTATGCAACAGGTATGGCAATGATTTATCCCGGGAGAATGACCGCAGCTGTTGAGGAAGATTTTGTCGTATTCCTTATCGGAATGCGCATCAATAAATTCTGGAAGGTGCATAAATGGCTGCCTGTGGCCCGATCCATGCTCAGGATGCTTGATGAACTGTATGAACATCCTGAGCTTGGTCTTCTTGGCCACGAACAGTGGATTGGCAGGACCACTGTTATGATGCAATATTGGAAATCCTTTGAGCACCTGGAAAATTTCGCAAAGGATACAACATCATCACATGTATCGACGTGGACACGCTTTAACAAACAGATCAATACAAGCGGAGATGTGGGTATCTGGCATGAAACATACCTGTCCGGGAAAGGGCGGTACGAGTGCGTATACAACAACATGCCTCAATTTGGGCTGGCAAAGGTTGGAAATCATATAAAAGCACAGGGAAATTACCTGTCTGCCCGGTCCCGAATAAATGCCTAATATTTCTCTCCTCCCCTGCCGGATATTCTATACCCCGATGTTCGCAAGATCACAGACCTCCAGCATGTATCGTCCATAGGAAAGCAGGCTGGCAACGAACAGATCGTAGGACCCGCCATCAAGGAAATTCACCGTCACATCCTCATCCAGGCCGGTCAGCACCATATCACTTCCTGTCGGAGAAAGAATCACCTCCGGGCCGAGATCTCCTGCAACAGGGCCAACAGCAAGGGTAATCTGACCGTCTGTCCGATAGACCGCCTCAAACCTGCACATCACCTGATCGCCAAGGTAGTTGCTTACCTTCAGCGGCCCGTCCACAGCATCGCCGACAACGAACAGCTTGGGCTGCGCTTGCGTGACAACATTGGTGGAGCGCAGGTGGTTGGCATACTCACCTGTGCGCAGTTGTCCATTCTTGCTGTATCGTGACCGCACCGTAATAGTTTTCTCAACATTGGGAGGAGTTGCTGACTCCCCTCCAAAATCAGGCGTGATGATGATTTTTGAGGGATTGTTGAGGCTGATGTTATCCTGCTGCACGATGTGGCCGTCAGCATCGGTCAGGAACACGCCCTGAGTCGGGTCTGCTTCGTCAAAGCCGATGTTGGAGCCATCCAGACGGAACCCGTAGTCCGCGCGAATCCAGTTCTGAAGCTTAGTATTTGTGTCATACGCCCCGCCGATATCAGGAGACTTTTCCGAATACGGAAGCCGCTCGTATTCCGCCTTCTGTGCTACGTCCTGCTTCAGTACCACGGAAGGCCTTGCTTTAACGTCAACACAGTCAGGCGGCAGGTCGTCAGTGGGCAGATCCAGGCGAACAGGCAGGGTGGTGACAAAAGAGACAAACCCGGACAGATTGATGGTGTTGCCGTCAGCAAGCTGGCGGATCACCTCTTCCCTGAATGCCTCAAGAACCGCTTTGGCAGTATCTACTGGGATGGTCGGGTTATGCAGATGGATTTGCTTTGCCAGAGCATCATAGTCCAGAGTCTTGCGGGCAATCGGTCGTGCAGTGGATGACGGGGGATTTGTCAGGTAGTTCTGGATAATCTTGTATTGGATCGGCATAACGTGCTCCTTGTGTTGAAGGGATATTTTTTATACCGGCTTATCGGTACAGACTGTTTTCAAAGTAAAACTTCCGAACAGATAGCGCAACAGGTAATATCGGATTATCCCGACCGATATGTCCGGCTGATCAAATGCATAGTCGCGTGCCTCTCCTGAGCATGGTCACCCTTTGGTTCCGAGCATGGTCATCGTCCAACCCTGAGCATGCTCACCGTTTGACTCCGAGCATGCTCGTAGATGTTACGAATGCGGGGGTTCGTGTGCAGGGGAGGCGGTGGGACGGAGGAGCTTTGCTCCCTCAGACTTACCATATTTTACAAGCCTGTTTTTTTCTTGTTTTATGGGCAGTATTTGAGATAAAATTTATTAATTATCAATTATTCAAAAAGAGAGAGATTTATGATTCAAAGCAAATGGTTTTTCAGACAAATAGTTCCTCTACTCTTTCTTCTCATTCTCCTCAGTACCACCGGATGCACAGTAATACCTCATAAACTTGGGCCGTTTCCAGAAAAGCAACTCATTGTTACTGATGGAAAAGGAGACATGTTAAAACCTTTCGGAAATATATCCCGAGAGAAAAACCTTTACAGCTCCATCCTTGAGCTAAAACATCCCATTCGCTGTAGTCAGGATAAAAAAGATTATCTGAAGAAATCTGCTGAAGAAATCGCCAAGCAATTAGGAGCAGGAAAAGACGTTGTCATCTATCTCCACGGAGGAATGAACGTTCAGGTCAAGGCATTGAAACGAGCCCAAGATTTATTAAACTATACGAAGGAGCATAAACAAGATGCCCCTTATTTTGTTTTTATCAATTGGCAGAGTTCATTATATAGTAGTTACCGAGACCGGTTATTTGCTATCCGCGAAGGCAAGGACTACCGAACTTACGATGGTACCACCTCTCTTCTCAAGGAATTGCCCAACGACCTTGCCGGACTTTTTTTCTACCTCCCAGCAGACCTCCTTACTGGGGTCGCAAGAAGCCCACTTTCTCTGGAGAGGGCCTTTGTTAACACCCACTGGTTCAGCTTGGATAATGAGATTAACTGTTATGCAGCGCCGGACAACAATCCTCTTTAGCCGGGACAATAATGCTGATACTGATAATTTCCTATCTGACATATCCCTCTGGTACCACTTAAATAGCTGGAACACCTGGATGAAAATGCTCTTCTATTAACTCCCTTAAGTCCTTTTCTCTCCTTATTTTACGCATAATCTGAACAAGAGATAATTTTGAATATTCCCTTCGGGATTTGAGCCGCACTGCAAGCAAGTAGGAAAATATCTTTACGAGAAGCCCGACATAAATCCCGTCACCCTGAAGTCGCATTGATTTTATTTTAAATACAGATTTCAGTGTAATGGCACGACTTTAAGGCTTGGCCTTTATGAACGAGTTGTATTTATTGAGAATTCAGAAAATTAATTTAGCCACA
>JAABTP010000001.1 GCA_011389815.1 Desulfobulbaceae bacterium
GTTGTTCGTCTTCAGAGCAAAAGACAGAGCCATATCAACTATACGTTCTCCCATGGTTAGTGCATGCTTGTTGTCTTCCCTGCCCAGATGTTGAAATCCTTGATGCATTTGCAACATCAGAGGCAAGGCAAATATAAACGGAGCAACACCGATAACCGTAGCAATCGCTCCCCAGCATTGCCCACGGAAATAACCGGGTTTACTCTGAGTGTCGCTTTTCTGGTGTAACGATACAACTCCAGGCATTTTTCGTCCGTCTCGCGGGAGGGTTGAGTGATCTCCCAGTAGGACTGTACGCCCTTGCGAAGTCATGCATAACCCTTGTGAACTCACAAAGAAAAACCAATGATTCAGTAATCCGTTCAAAGTCCAGGCCGAAGAGTGAAAAAAGTTATTCAACGTATTGTAACCTGGGATGTCCAGCAACCAGAAACGACAGAAAGAACTGATACCAACCATTTCTGTGCTGCCGATAAATCCGAGGACAATCATGACGAAAACAAGCCAGGTTTTTTCACGGGAAAATACGTTACGAAAGCCTGTTAATGAATCATACAAGTAGTTGAGCATACAATTACCTCCTCTGATTTTTTGAAGAAGTTATCTTGTAGCTTATACTGTATGCTTTTTTACAAATTTGTCAAGTTGTCAGAGAACTTACGACTGTAGAGTTATTGAAGATAATGAGTCTAAGGCCGAATCTGCGGTCAAGGCCAATACCAAGCTGATTACTCAGGATGATGTGTTGATTATCGTGGGGCCTCAATCCTCAAAACAAGCCATTCCAGCCGGAGATGTGGCGAATAATTATGAAACCCCGATGATCAGCCCCTGGTCCACCAATCCCGATACCACTGCCAACCGTCCCTATGTTTTCCGGGGTTGCTTTCTTGATCCCTTCCAGGGACCTGTGCTGGCAGATTTTATCACCGATGAATTTCACTTTACCAAGGCAGCTGTGCTCTACGATGTGGCCAGTGATTATCCGAAAGGCCTTGCTGAGTTCTTTAAGAAATCCTGGGAAGAAAAACACGGGCCTGGCTCTGTGGTGGCCTATGAGAGCTTTACCACCAGAGATACGGATTTTAGCTCCCAGCTGACCAAGATCATTCGCTCTGGTGCAGAGGTGCTCTTTACTCCACAATATTATAATGAGGTTGCCCTGATTGTCCAGCAGGCCAAGGATCTGGGCTGGCAAAATCCTATTGTGGGCAGTGACAGCTGGGGGTCTGCTGAGACCATTGAGCTTTGTAGAGAGGCCTGTTACGGCCAGTTTTTCAGCACCCATTATGCTGCTGCCGGGGCCCAAGGTGCGACCAAGGATTTTATTGATCGCTATAAAAACAAGTACGGGTATGTGCCTGATGATGTGGCTGCCCTGACCTGGGATGCGTTGGGGTTGGCCAAGGCTGCTATGGAAGGGGCTGGTAAGTTAACTGGTCAGATAAAAAAAGATCGTACAGCAGTACGTGATGCCTTGGCTCAGGTTAAAGATTTTCAGGGCATCACCGGTAAAATGACCTTTACTGAAGAGGGTGACCCTCAGAAATGTGCGGTCATTGTGAAGATCAGCGACAAGGGCGAGTATGAATTTTATAAGTCGATTTGTCCTGAATAACACCCATCCCTCCCCTTGGGAAGGGGAAATAAAATATGACGGCTGGGCCAGCGGTTCCAAGGAATCAGCTGGTACTTTCATATAAAGAGAGTTTTTAATGTCCTTCCTCTACAATGCCCTTTCTTCCTCCTGGAACCTGCTCAATCAATCAGCAGTCTATATGCTCTTTGGTTTATTGATTGGTGGACTGCTTAAAGAATATCTTTCCCCTACCTATGTGGCAAACCATTTGGGTTCCGGGCGATTTCGTTCAGTATTCAAGGCAGCTTTACTCGGTATTCCTATTCCGCTCTGCTCCTGCGGTGTGTTACCCGCAGCAGCAACCCTGAAAAAACAAGGGGCCAATAACGGGGCTGTGACGGCCTTTTTGATCTCCACTCCAGAATCAGGGGTTGATTCTATTTCCATCACTTGGGCTTTGCTTGATCCGATCATGACTATTGCCCGCCCGGTTTCTGCTTTTATCTCTGCGGCCATTGCTGGTACAGCTGAGAACCTTCTTGCATCTTCCCAGCCAGCCTCCTCAACGCATCAACAGCAACATGAGGTGTCTAAAAAACATTCCTGTGGTTGTGGCTGTGACCAGGAAGAAGAGAAAGAAAAGGCAGGACGAGCTGGCAGGACTGCACAGGGGTTTTTGAGAGAACTCCCTGGTAAACTTACATCAGGGATCAAATATGCAATCTTTGATATCTGGGAAGAGCTGGCAGGCTGGTTTATGATCGGTATCCTGCTGGCCGGAGTCATCACGGTGCTTCTGCCAGATACTTTTATCAGATCATATCTTGGTGGTGGCCTCAGCTCCATGCTCCTGATGCTGGTGATTGGTATTCCTCTCTATATCTGTGCAACTGCTTCCACCCCCATTGCTGCGGCCTTTCTCCTCAAAGGGGTCAGTCCGGGAGCAGCTCTGGTGTTTCTTCTGGTTGGTCCGGCCACCAATGTGACCTCGCTGTCTGTCCTGGTGGGTTTGTTGGGCAAACGGGCTGTGGTTATTTATCTCACCTCAATTGCTTTGGTCAGTGTGATTTGCGGTTTGATCCTGGATGCAGTGTATGGCATGCTCGGTATTTCCGTTATTGCAGCAGTGGCAAAGCACGGTGAAATGATGCCTGAAGAATTGACCGTGGTTGCCAGTATTATTTTGCTCATCTTTTCCATTCGTCCGATAAAAAGGAGTCTTCGACGTCGTTTTGTCTTGAAACAAGGCGGCTGTTGTTCCACCGATGCCAGCTCCTGTGGCTGTGGCGAGGAAATAATGCAGCCCCTGCAATCTTTAGGTGATTTACGAAAAAAGCAATAATTATCGTTCCAGCACAACAACAGACTCAATATGGCTGGTCTGGGGAAACATATCCACAGGAATAACCTGCGTAATTTTATACCCCTGTACGCAAAGGGTGTTCAGATCCCGGGCAAGGGTGGCTGGATCACAGGAAACATAGATGATTTTTTCCGGCTTCAGGCGGGGCAATAAGGCGATGTCTTTGCCTACGCCACTGCGGGGTGGATCAAGAAGGATTATATCTGTTTTTTCTCCCTGATCGACAAGCTGTTGCAGAGCGTCCCGAACATCGGCAACAAAGAAACAGGCTGATATTCCTGCTTGAAGGGCATTCTTTTCTGCCCAATGGATGCTTTCCTGGTTTCCCTCAATACCAGTAATGGTTCCTCCGCAGCATCCAAGGGGTATAGAGAAATTGCCCATGCCGCAGTAAAGATCAAGAACGGTTTTTCCTTGAAGATCGCCAGCAGCTTCGCAGACTACGTTGATTAATTGTTCATTCTGACCAGGATTGACCTGGGAAAAACAGCCTCCTGACCAGGATAAGGAGCAGCTTGTATTGTCGTGCTTTTTAAGCTGAATGTGCTGACTGAGTGGGTCTGCTTGGGGATAAAGGTATTGAAAGCCTTTCAAGCTCTGCCAGCCTATCTGGTGTATTGTTGAGATACTGTTGAGCTTCTGAAGTTTTTGCCGTATGGAAGGCGGCAGTTTTTTCTGTTTATTTCCTTTGAGGACAAGGGTGATTTTTCCATCAGCAGGGGACTCCAGTAGCTCAAGTTCCGGGCAGGTCTGAGCTAAGGGCTGGAGGACTTCGGTCATATTTAGTTCAGCCAGAGCAGAACAAATTCCCTGGCTTGCCACCAGACATTCTGGAATCGGGATAAAGGTATTGCTCCTTTTCTGAAAAAAACCAAGCTGGCCAGAGCTATTGATCTTGAGGCGGAGGCGATAGCGATAACCCCACTGAGCTGGGGAGGCAAGAGGATTATCAACATGCTCTAAGGGTAGTTTGGCACGACGTAATGACTCCTCGACAATACCCTTTTTGATGCGGAGTTGTTCCTGGTAACTGCCATGCTGGAGATCGCAGCCACCGCATTCTTCGTACAAAGGGCAGGAAGGGGTAATTCGGCCTGGAGAGGGCAAGAGGATGGTGTTGATCCGTCCTTCAAGATAACCGGATTTCTTCTTTTCTTCATGCACCACCATATTTTCATCTGCAAGAGTAAGCGGAATCATGATAACCTGTCCCTCTGCTGTCCGGGCCAGTCCTTTGCCACTGGCTATAATTTTTTCAATAGTGACAGTATGTTTCATAGAAAGTCCTGGTAACCTGTTTCGGGAGCGTTCATGGAAAAAATATTGTTGATTTTGCTTTAAAAATATTGTGAAAGCCTGTTGTTTATTGACAGGGAATACCTCTTGGTGCTACAGTGACCTACCGTTCTGTTGCGTACAGGACGGATTATTCTTACTACGTACGAAATAAACTGTAAAGAGGTGAGAGAGTATGTTCGGACTCGGAATGCCTGAAATGATTATCATCCTGGTTATTGTTGTTATTATTTTCGGGGCTGGAAAACTGCCTGAAATTGGTTCTGGTATCGGAAAAGGGATCAAGAATTTCAAAGATGCCACCAAGAGCGATGATGACCCGAAACCCATAGAAGACAGCAGTAGCAAGGAAAGCTGAAAAGATTAAAAAAAATGCTGTTTAATATGGATAACGTGAAGAGAGGACTTGTATGTTCGGACTCGGAACCCCTGAACTTGTTGTTATAATGACTATTGCCTTCCTGCTCTTTGGTGGAAAGAAATTACCAGAGATTGGCTCTGGCCTTGGCAAGGCCATAACTTCGTTTAAAAAGGGACTAGGTGAGGTTGAGGATACTGCTGGCTTGGGAGAAATGACCAAGAAGCTTCCTGGTGTTCGGAAGGTCAATGCGGTGCAGGAAAAGATTGAGAAAGCAAAAAATGTTGGTAAGATGATAACCAAATAGGGGTAATCCCCTGTGATTGTCCAAGAGATCCAAGGCGGTTGGTAGGGCAGACCTCTGTGTCTGCCCGGCCTTGCCTAATACCGCAAGCCCACCCTGTCCCGCACCACAGCCAAAGTTTCGCTGGCCTTTCCCCGTGCTTTGTCAGCACCTTTCTGCAAAATATCCCGTAAATAATCCTGATTCTGCAAGAGTTCTTTTTTCCTGGCTCGGGCATCGGCATAATAATCCCGGATCAGCTCAAAAAGATCCTGCTTCAAATAGCCATAAGCTGCGCCTCCGTTGACATAAAGGTCGTGGACCTCCTTCATCTTGTCTTTAGGGGCAAAGAGTTTGAGCAGGGCATAGAGGTTGCAGGTGTCGGGATTCTTAGGTTCTTCCACCGGGGTTGAATCGGTCTGCACCGCCATAACCTGTTTTCGTAAGGGCTTATCATCTAAAAAGATAGGGATGGTGTTGTCATAGGATTTTGACATCTTTTGTCCGTCCAGGCCTGGAACAATGGCTGTGTTTTCGCTGATTGCCGGTTCCGGTATCACAAAGGTTTCGCCAAAGGTATTATTGAATTTAATGGCAATATCGCGAGCTACTTCCAAATGCTGTTTCTGATCTTTACCCACCGGGACGATTTCTGATTGATAGAGCAGGATATCTGCGGCCATCAGCACAGGGTAGGCAAAGAGGCCATGATTAGCAGCAATGCCTTTAGTGACTTTGTCCTTATAGGAATGGCAGCGCTCCAGCAGGCCCATTGGAGTCATATTAGAGAGGATCCAGGAGAGTTCACAGACTTCGGGCACATCGGATTGGACCCAGAACGTGCATTTTTCTGGATCAAGTCCCAGAGAAAGAAAATCCGCTGCTGCTTCCAGGGTACCGGTGGAGAGTTTTTTCCGATCCTGCACTGAAGTCAGGGCATGGAGGTCAACAATAAAGACATAGAGGTCTGAGGTCTCCATATTGGCGATCATGGTTTTCATCATACCAAAATAATTGCCGATATGAAGTTGTCCTGAGGGCTGAATGCCAGAAAGTATACGTTGCATAGTATTTGCTGATAGGATTGATGATGAATGTATTGATCGGGAGAATATAGCAGTATTTTTTTTCTCTCGCAATAGACATGAGGATCTAAAGAGCCTCATGGCACGATAACGAACCCCATCGTCATAAAGTGGTGATCTTTACTTTCTGTAGAGGTATTCATCGTGACGACGGGCGGTATCATGCGGGGAGGTTCCTTCGTCTAACCCTCGCCCAAAGTTTTCCATCAACTCTCTGGCTTTTTCCAGCTCCATAGGTGTCGATGACGTTGGAGTTTTTTGTTGTGTTGAATAGGTCGTCACATAGGACGCAAGTGCTATGCATACAAGATCCGAGAGTGTTTCGCTTTGCTCGCCTGCGATTTTCTGAACATGTTGGCAAAGTTCATGCGGGATTCGAACACGTAATTCGCTATCTGGTTGCGAAGGCTTTATTTGATGTTTTTGCATAATGTGCTCTTTTGTAATTTTTTTCCAGCTTGGTCGGTTGCTATCCTCTATTCTAAACCGGATTACAGTACGCTGACAAGCTGTTTATCCGTGACTATGCAATGATGCGGTATGTATCCTCATCATGGAGGGATAATTTGGGGCGTAAAAAATGATACACCATGTATGAATATTACGCCCAAATTGATCAGTAGAGTATTTTTTCGCCTGATAATGAAGCTGTTTTGAACGATTTTTTTCAGTTTTCATATTCTCCTGTCCCTGCTATGATGGGTCAGCTTGTCCGAATGATGCCTTTGGATCTACCCGCAAACGTTGGGAGGTCTATTTTTAGAGAAAAAACAAAAGAGTTATGAGCTATGTTTATTGAAAAAAATGTAAGAAAAATTCTTCTTCTCTTTGTTTTTCTGTTTTTATGCAGCTGTGCATTTATGCCACCTGCTGATAACGACAATGAAGTGGCGATCACCATTCTTCAAATGAATGACGTGTATGAGATTGATCCGGTAAATGGCGGCAAAGAAGGAGGGCTTGCCCGGGTTGCCACTCTCCGTGATCAACTTCTCAGGCGCAATCCGGACACGATTACAGTCCTTGCTGGTGATCTTTTCAGTCCTTCGGCTTTGGGGACAGCACCCTATAAAGACGGGCGTCTCAACGGCAAACAGATGGTTGCGACCATGAATGCCTTGGGGCTTGATTACATCACCTTTGGTAATCATGAGTTTGATTTGAAAAAAGGACCTTTTTACGATCGTCTTAAGGAATCTAAGTTTACCTGGATTTCCAGTAATTGTTTTACAGAAAAGAGAGGTACCTTTCCTGGAGTTGTTGAGGAGAAGGTCATTGATATCAAAGGAGTCAAAATAGGCATCTTTGGTCTCACTCTGCCAAAAACACAGACAGATTATGTAACTTATAAAGATCCTTTTGCAGCAGCAGAACAAAAAGTGGCTGAGCTGCGCCCAAAGGTAGATATCCTTCTCGCCCTGACCCATCTCAATAAGGATGATGATATTCAGCTGGCCAGTAGGTTCCCTGAGATTGATCTCATCCTCGGTGGTCATGAGCATGAGAATATGCAGTTCTGGCGGGGTAAGGATTTCACCCCGATATTCAAGGCGGATGCTAATGCCCGCACCGTGTATATTCATAATCTGCGCTATAGTGCAAGCACTGACAAGAAGCTGGACATCTCTTCCGAACTGTACCGAATTACTGATGAGCTGTCTGATCAGCCCAAGACCGCAGCAGTGGTCAAGAAATGGCGGGAGATTGGCTATGCTGGTTTTGGCAAAGAGGGGCTCCAGCCTGACCGGGTTGTGACCACCACTGACGTGGAATTGGACGGACGGGAGGCCAGTGTGCGGAATTTTTCCACTAAACTTACTGATCTCATTGCCCAGGCCTTTCTCTCTGTTTCAGAAGAGGCTCAACTGTCTTTCTACAACGGTGGTTCGATCCGCTTTGATGACATTCTGCCTGCCGGAGATATTACGGAATACGATATTATCAGAATTTTACCCTTTGGAGGGGATATCGTTACCGTTACTATGCAAGGTTCTCTGCTTGAGCAGACTCTCATCCAGGGGAAGGCAAGCAAAGGGGAGGGCGGTTTCCTCCAAACCGGCAATGTCAGTGGCGGAGAAGAGGGGGATCCTTGGTTGATTGGCGGCAAGGAGCTTGATCCAGATACTGAATACGCTGTGGCGGTGCTGGATTATCTGGTAAAGATTGGTGATGATAAACTGAAATTTTTGGTAAATAATCCTGACGTGCCGATCATTGCTGATAATGGGGATGTGCGAAAGGCCCTGATTGCTAAACTGAAAAAAAGATTTTCAGAGCAATAAATTTTTCCCGTTTTTTCATGCCTCCCATCATCACCTTTATAGGCTGGCACGATTCCGGTAAAACCACGCTGGCTGCCCAGGTTGTCCGTTTGCTGAAAAAGCGCGGTTATTCGGTGGCTGTGATTAAATCCACCAAGGACACCGGGTTGCTGCCGAATCAGGAGGGTACCGATACAGGGGCTTATACGCAGGCCGGGGCAGATGCGGTCACTCTGATAGCTCCAGATCTGTTGGTTATGACTGCTGATCGCCCGGAAAAAAATCTTCCTGCCTTGGCCCGGCGTTTTTTTGCTGATATGGATCTGGTGATTGGCGAGGGCTTTAAAGGGGCAGATAAGGTCGATAAGATTGAGGTCTTTAGAGGGCAGGGCATGCGCCTTGCGGAGCAGGTTTCCGGGGTTATTGCCGCGGCAACGGATCAGAAAAGTTTTGATCGGCCCCCTGCAGATTCTTTGGTTTTCCCCCTTAATCAACCCAAAAAAATAGCTGATTTTCTCGAAAAAGAATATATCCGAATACCCTCTGCGCATAGTCGCACGGTTCATTTGATCACAACAAGACAAGGTAGACTTATGAAGAATATGCAGTCATTCACTGTGACCCAACCCACCCGAATTCAGTTTGGTGCAGGCACAGTGCAGGATCTTGGTACAACAGTGAAAGATTTTAACGGGACCAAGGTGCTCTTGGTGGTAGATCCCGGTTTGGTCAAGGCAGGTTTGCTGGAGCGTCTGACAGCCCCTCTGGAGCAGGAAGGTATTCCCTTCACAGTCTATGATGAGATTGACCCGGAACCCGGCCTGAAATTGGCTGATAAGGGTTGCGCCATTGCCCAGGAAGCAGGCTGTGATTGCGTGGTGGGTGCTGGTGGTGGCTCTGCAATGGATGTTGCCAAGGCCATTGCCATTCTGCTGACCAATGGTGGCAAGGCTGTGAATTATCTGGGGCTGGGCCTGATTAAAAAACCAGGTGTGCCCAAGATCATGGTGCCCACCTCTGCCGGAACC
Source organism: Desulfobulbaceae bacterium (assembly GCA_011389815.1). Taxonomy (GTDB): domain Bacteria; phylum Desulfobacterota; class Desulfobulbia; order Desulfobulbales; family Desulfobulbaceae; genus Electrothrix. Next base: position 9,254 of record JAABTP010000001.1, read on the forward strand.
GGTGCTGAGGTGACTTTCACAGCTGTGTTCATCAACGAAGCAACAGGCTCTAAAGGCGGCATGAACGGCGACCCTCTCTATCCAGATGCAGCCATCCTGGATCCGGAATTGACTCTGACCCTGCCTGCCAAGGTCACAGCCTATACCGGTATTGATGCCCTGACCCATGCCCTGGAAGCCTATACCTCCACCCAGGCCCATGTCATCTCAGAGATGTATTCCCTGGAAGCCATTGATCTGATCGCCCGCAACCTGCCAGCTGCTTGTGCCAATGGTGGTAATCTTGCAGCCCGTTCAGCCATGCTCATGGGATCGCTGCTGGGCGGTAAGGCCTTGGCCACTGCCGGAGTCGGTCTGGTGCATGCCATGGCCTACCCTATGGGTGGGATGTTCGGGGTGCCGCACGGGTTAGCCAATGCGGTCCTCCTGCCTTATGTGGTTCAATATAATCTGCCGGGTAATTATGAAAAATTTGCTTTGCTTGCTGAGGTGCTGGGACAAAATACAGAAGGCTTATCCCGACGTGATGCGGCCTCCCTCTGTGTTGAGGCACTGTATGATCTGAATGCGGACATAGGTATTCCTGCTACTCTTAAGGATTTGGATATCCCTTTTGATAAGATTCCAGAGATGGCAGAAATTGCCCTGACCGTGACCCGGCCGGTGGAAAATAATCCCCGCCAGCCCTCCCTTGCTGATGTGATTGCGGTGTATGAACGGGCTTATCGGCATGAGGTTGAGGTGTAACTTCGTATTCTTATCGGATGTTGTAAGGGCACGGCACGCCGTGCCCCTACAGGAGGTCTCTTATGCTTTTAGAATTGACTCTTGCTGTCTGTCTGGCAATTCTGGTTTCAGCCTTATGCAGTGTACTTGAGGCAGTACTCTATTCCCTGCCTATGAGCCGCATTGAGATGATGGCAGAAGCTCGACCTGCCACTACTGCTATTCTGAAAAAACTGAAAGATAATATTGATCAACCCATCACGGCTATTCTCACCCTGAACACCATTGCCCATACAATGGGGGCTTCAGTGGCAGGTGCGGCAGCAGCCTCGGTATTTGGAGAGAGTAACCTGATCTGGTTTTCTGTGTTTTTTACCTTGGCGATTCTCCTGCTCTCTGAGATTTTACCCAAGACTGTGGGCGTGGAGTTCAGCAGCCCTTTGGCTCCCTATATAGCCCGTCCTCTTCAGGTGATGATCTTTACCCTCAAACCAATTATTCTGATTTGTCAGGCTGTGACCCGGCTCATACCTAAGTCTTCTGGTTCACTGGTTTCAGCAGAAGAGTTGAGCACCATTGCCCGGCTCAGTCGAAAATCCGGAGAAATTGAACGGGACCAGGAAAAGGTGATTACCAATATTATTGATTTGCGCAATAAGACAGTGCGTCAAGTCATGACCCCACGAACCGTAACCTTTACCCTGAGCAGGGAAATGACTGTGGAACAGGCAGCCCTGTTAACCGATCAATGGCGTATTCACAGCAGGGTGCCGGTCTATGGCAGGGACAGCAATGATGTGGTGGGTATTGTGCTCAGTTACGAGGTCATGCAGGCCGCAGTAGAGGGAAAGCTGGAATGCAGATTAGAAGAGATTATGCATCCGGTTCATTTTGTCCCGGAGATTGCCTTGCTCAATAAGGTAATGCTGGAGTTTTTTGAAAAGAGTCAGCATCTTTTTGTGGTGGTGGATGAATACGGTTCTGTGACCGGGGTGATTAGCCTGGAGGATATTCTGGAAGAGATTATCGGCAGGGAGATTGTTGATGAATCAGATAAGACCCAGGATATGCGGGCCTTGGCCCGGGCTGCCCGGCAAAAGGGTATTGCTGTTGTACTGGAAGCAGAGAAGCAAAGACAGGAAGAGAAAGATCAGGCGGTTCAGAAGCAGGAATCCATTGATGAAGCAAGGATATCAAAGGAAAAACAGAGGAGATAATTATGGGTAACCCTCTTCAGGATCAGCTCCTCAAGGCAGGGCTGGTCAGTAAAAAGCAGGCCAGTAAGGCAAAGCAGGAGCAATATGCTCAGAGCAAAAAAAAGAAAAAGAGCAAGTCCTCCCGAAAGACCGGCAGAAAACCGATCTCAAAGGCAGAGGTGGCTCAGGCTGCTGAAGTGGCGCGTAATAAGGAACTGAGCCGGAAACAGGCTGAGGAGCGAAAGCAGCATGAGTTGCAGGCCCAGATTAAACAGCTTGTTATGAATAATCGGCTGGAACGGGATGATAATGGCCAGGCCTATCATTTTGCCCTGGGAAAAAAAATCCATCGTATTTTTGTGGCTGAGGAGATGATTGACCGGCTTTGTCAAGGCCAGTTAGGCATTGTCCAGCTTGCAGACAGCTTTGAGGTGGTGCCTGCCAAGGTAGTCCGCCAGGTTGCAGAGCGCGATAAAGAGGCAGTGGTTTCTCTGCGGGAACCCAGCGAGGAAGACGACGACTGGTGATTTGATTACGCACAGTGTTTGTAGGGGCGAATCTTGTATTCGATTCGCCCTTGATGAAGAGCAAAAAGGGCAACCGCCGGTTGCCCCTACAGCGTTGGATTCATCGGGTTCGTTGACAACCCCGTCCCTTGGGGCGGGGTTTCTTTGTTTTGTGAGAGAGAATATTGCTGGTTCCCAAGCCGGAGTTTGGGAACCAGGCAAAACCAGGCAAGAAATATAACGCCCTTGTTCGTAACTTCTCAATAAGTGGTGGTAATAAATAAAATCAGGATGTTATAGTAACCAGAAAGATGCATAAGCATAATTCGTGCCGAAACAGCAATATCTTTATTAACAATAGTTTAGCGATTCAAGCCTAACGGCACTGTATAAAATCTCCTGAAAAATATGACATGTAACCTATTGAAATTATAGAACACCACCAGTTATTGAGAAGTTACCCTTGTTCGTAAGGGCTTATTGATATTTCAGAGGAAAAACTTATGACCATTCGTATTGAAAGTTATGCAACAGAGCAGGGCAAAAAGAGCATGGACGGGCTACGAGATCGCTTTGCCCTTGCTGACAGCAAATGCGCCCAAACGGTGACTGATATCCTGGAACAGGTACGTAACCGAGGGGATGAAGCGGTGTTGGAATACACCCGTCGTTTTGATGCACCGGAGTTGAGCCTGGAAGAATTCAAGGTGAGCAAGGAAGAGTTTGCCCAGGCAGCCAAAGAGGTTGATGAAGACTTCATGGCAACCCTGAGTTTTGCTGCAGAGCGGATTCGCCTGTTTCATGAGCGGGAAATGGAAGATTCCTGGATGATGACCCGTGATGATGGCACCATTACCGGGCGCTTGGTTCGGCCTGTGGATTCAGCTGGTCTCTATGTGCCAGGCGGACAGGGCGGTTCCACCCCCCTGGTTTCTTCAGTGCTGATGAACGCTATTCCTGCGGGTATTGCCGGGGTGCAACAGCGGGTGATGATGACGCCACCCAATAAGGAGGGCAAGATTGCTCCGGCCCTGCTCATGGCAGCCAGGGAAGCAGGAATCACCGAGGTCTATAAGGCTGGCTCTGCCTGGGCCATTGCAGCCTTAGCCTTTGGCACGGAATCCGTACCTGCTGTGGATGTTATTGTCGGACCGGGAAATCAGTTTGTCACTGAGGCCAAGCGACAGGTCATGGGCAGGGTGCGCATTGACATGATTGCCGGTCCCAGTGAGGTGCTGATTGTTGCCGATCATGCGGCCAACCCTGCCTATATTGCAGCGGATATGCTGGCCCAGGCCGAGCATGATCCTATGGCCTTGGCCTTACTCCTGACTACGGAAACTTCGGTTGCCGAGGCGGTTAAGGTGGAGTTGGAAAAGCAGCTGCCGAACCTGAATCGGGAGGATATTGCCAGAACCTCCTTGCAGCAGCGGGGCCTGATTCTGGTGGTGAACAGCGTGGAAGAGGGTATTGCCCAGGCGAACGAGATCGCCATTGAGCATCTGGAGCTTCAGGTGGAAGATCCCTGGCAGTGGTTGCCTATGATTAAACATGCCGGCGCGATCTTCCTTGGGCCCCACACCCCGGAGGCAGCGGGTGATTATGTGGCCGGTCCCAATCATGTGCTACCCACTATGGGCACGGCCCGCATTTCTTCAGCCTTGGGCGTGGAGACCTTTCTCAAGAAAAGTTCCATTATCTCATATTCTCGTCAGGCCCTGCTCAACGATGCGGAGCATATCCAACGACTGGCCAATCTGGAAGGGTTGAGTGCCCATGCCAATTCTGTGGGGGTGCGGGTGAAATAAGGGACGTGGAGCTGGTGCCGTGTTTGCCTGGGGTGTTATCCCAGGATGGCTAAATACAGCCCCTTCTGCTCTGAAGGGCAAACCGGGAGAGTAGGGCAATCGGGTCAGAGGGAGCCGAAGCTCCCGTCTGCCCACAGAACCGTGCGTACGGGTCCGTACACGGCTCCTCATGTTACTTTTGTTTACAAACAGTACAACTAAAGCTTCTTAAGTTCGCAAACCTTTCCCTTTATCTCATTTGCTTTCCATTTGGGTTGCTATTTCATCGTTCCGTACTTGCTTTGTTATAAGAAGATTTATACGTTTCTTCTTCAAAGAAAGTTCCGATGGCTGAACTCGTAACAACCACAATATTGAGATTCCGGTTCTCAATAACATGCTTCACCCTTCGGCTCCAGCATCTCTGCCACTTTCCGATAGTTTTACCCTCAGATACGTCACCGCATCATCATCGGCTACCGATTTTACGCCTACTATGGCTTCATCTGAAGACCCTCTGTCCATAACGGGAACATTGCTGCCCCGCTTAGGGTACGGCTGTCGCAGTTACAACCGACCCGGCATGCAGACGGCCCTTCACCGGGTAAGATCACGCACTTTCATTGCCCACCTACCTCCTTTACCCGGCAGAGTTACGAAAAGGATATCGGGTTTCGGTGGTCGTTGGCACCTCACCCCTCTGCAAAGCCTACCAGAGGTTCACACCAAGTTTAGGTGGCAAATTTGACTAAGGCTTCCTTCAGATCCTTCATTGGCTCATACTCACCGGTTTATCCCTCCTCGGGCAGCTCACATGAGTTTCTTCGGGCACCCTTGCCTTCGTCTACATATTCCCTCCTTTCAGGGTTATGACTGGACTTTCACCAGCTAGTTCGTGACCATGCCGGTCGCACAACGGCGTGCCGTGCCCGTTTATCTGATGTTGTCGTAATGTCCACCAATGGCGAAAATAGAGATGCTCTGCTCATCAAAGGTGTAGATCAGGCGATCTATATGGGAGATCCTTCGTGACCATAGGCCGGTTAGGTTGTGTTTCAAAGGCTCCGGTTTTCCAAGGCCCTGAGCAGGGTCATTTCGTTGCATTTCCTGGAGAATGCGACAGAGATTTTTATGCACCCTTTTGTCCTTGCTCCGCAGTTTTTCGTACTCGGCCCAGGTCTTGCCCTCAAAGATTATTGATCTCATCAAGCTGCTCCTTGGTTGGCGAATAACCTTTTCCGCTTCGATGGGTTCCAAGAGATTGCTTGATCTGCTGCATAAGCGAGGTGTTTTGGAGAACGTAGAGGGTCTCCTGAATCTGCTCCCAGTCTTCTGCCCCGATGATCACAAAGTCTTTGCCGCGTTTACGGGTTACCCGCAGGGGCTCATGGTTAGTGATGCTTTGGTCTGCGCAACTTTTTAAAGCGGCTCGAAATTTATTTGCTGTAATTTCACGCATGATTATGTTCCATAATTGAGAGTTGCTATTGTTTGTATGTACTGTATTACAGTACCATATGGATAGGCTTGTATCAATTGAGAAATAGGAAAACTGGATTATGAAAGCACAAGCAGTACACGAAAACGTAAGCGTTCAGGACTACCTTGCCGGAGAGCAGCAGACCGAGATCCGACATGAATACATCAACGGCACCACCCATGCTCTAGGCGGGGCAAGTCCGTCCCACAACCTGATTGCTGGCAATGTGTTTGTCGCCCTCCATGCAGCGGCCCGCAACAGTCCGTGTCAGGTCTTTATGGCGGACATGAAGGTGTACCTCAACATTGCGGGAGAAGATGTCTTTTACTACCCGGACCTGCTGGTCAGCTGTGACCCGGAGGATAACGAAGACTATTACCGCACCCGTCCCTGTTTGATCGTTGAGGTGCTTTCGCCGACAACCGAGCGTATTGATCGGCGGGAAAAATTCATGGCCTATACCTCGCTCCCCTCATTGCAAGAGTATGTCCTTATTGCTCAGGATCGACAGGCGGTTATGGTCTTTCGGCAAAAAAAGAGCTGGAAGCTGGAGTTGTTTCAGGGCGGGGAGCAGTTTTCTTCTTCTAATTGCCTGAAGTGTACGTTACCGCTTGTGGAGGTTTATCACGGGGTGGAGTTATGAGCTTCTTTCCCCTGTCTCAGAAAACCTTTGCAACCTCGTAACGTTTCCTGTATTTGTTGTAAGCATCTGGCTCATAAACACTGTGAGCTCCAATACACGTAACAGGGAGATAGGGAGATTATCATGAAAGTATTGATTGTGTACTACTCAATGTACGGACATATCTACAAAATGGCACAGGCCGCTGCTGAAGGGGCGAGATCAGTAGATGGTGCTGAGGTGGTGTTGCGTCGGGTACCGGAAACGCTGCCCCAGGAAGTGTTAGAAAAAATGGGTGCTGACCATGCCCAGAATGAGCAGGCAGATATCCCTCTTTGTACCGTCGAAGAGCTGGGCGAGGCAGATGCGGTTATTTTTGGAACCCCAACCCGCTTTGGTAATATGTGCGGGCAGATGCGGCAATTTCTTGACGCAACCGGTCAACTGTGGATGCAGGGGGCCTTGGTGGGTAAGCCGGGAAGTGTGATTACAAGCGCAAATACCCAGCACGGTGGTCAGGAATCCACGCTCCTGAGTTTCCATATTACGTTGTTACATCAGGGCATGGTCATTGTCGGTCTTCCTTATTCTTTTCAGGGGCAAATGACAACAGAGGAGATCACGGGTTGTTCCCCTTATGGCGCATCTGTTGTTGCAGGCCATGACGGCAGTCGACTTCCCAGTGACAATGAACTTGCCGGGGCCCGGTTTCAGGGAGAACACGTTGCGCAGATTGCGAAAAAATTAACAGCCTGATTGTGCTGCCTTACTGCGCTGCTTTGGCAGACCCGGAAAGACCCATGCCAAAGCAGCAATCCCTTCTGACTAATACTCTTCTTCCTCTTCAAAATAGAGTTCTTCATCGTAATCAAAAGAATCCAGGATAACAGGATTAAGGCTCATTAACTGGAATTCTTTTTGACAATCCTCGCAGTACACCTCGTCGCCTGGCTCATGATCGTAATAGATTCTGATCCTTCCATCACAGCTCGGACATCTCTTGGTTTTCATAATGCCTCCTATAGCAGGTAAAAGCAGGTAAAATAATTCCTGAGCATTTATAGCAAACTCTATGCCGAAAGATAAGATGTTGTTATTATGAGGTCGAAAGATGCGGTGCTGGCAGGGCCAGGAACTCAAAGTTCCTTTGCATTGCCCTTTTCAGGTGATCAGTAAACAGGAAAAAGCAAGGAAGAGCCTATTAAATCCTTGCATATCAGACAAGGGCAAGATATTACGAACTCTTGGTTCGTAGTATTACCAAAAAGGAACACACAGTTCATATTTTCATGAAGCCTTATGCGTGATGTGATCAACAATAAGCTCAATAATGCACAGCAGGTGCAAGCTGGGCTTGACGCTCTTCAAGAGCCATTCCAGGATCAGGGTTTTTCCCCTTTTGTCCAGACACAATGTCCGGCCATGGAAAAGGTGTTTGCAGATGTCCGGGCCGTGGCCTTGACAAAGAGCACTGTGCTGCTCACTGGCGAAACCGGAACCGGCAAGGGTGTGTTGGCCCGCCTGCTCCATAATTACAGCAACCGGCGTGATGAGCCTTTTATCCAGGTGCATTGCGGGGCAATTCCTGATACCCTGCTGGAAAGCGAGCTCTTTGGGCACGAGAAAGGGGCCTTTACCGGTGCAATCAAAAGGAAACAGGGCCGATTCGAGATGGCGAATAATGGCACGGTGTTTCTTGATGAGATCGGCACCATCACTCCGGCAGCCCAGATTAAACTGCTCCAGGTTCTTCAGGATGGTGTCTTGCAACGGATAGGCAGTGAACAGGAAACCAGTGTGAATGTCCGGGTTGTTGCGGCAACCAATGAGAATCTGAAACAGCTCTGTGAGGAAAAGGCCTTTCGAAGCGATCTCTATTACCGGCTCAATGTCTTTCCCATTGAACTGCCCCCGCTACGAGAACGCACCCAGGATATTCCTGGTCTGACCACAGGCTTTATCCAACGATTCAACCGGTTCTATACAAAAAACATTACCGGGATCCACCCCCAGGTTATTGATGCCTTTCGCAAGTATTCCTGGCCAGGAAATATTCGAGAGCTGGAGAATATTATAGAGCGTGCCTGCATTATTGAGCCTTCTTCTGTGCTCTCGCCAGACAGTTTTCCGGCAGAGCTCTTTATCAATCAGGATGGTTCCCTGACCCACATTCAGATGGACACTATGTTCTCTTTGGCAGAAGTGCGAAAGCGGGCAATTGAGGAGATTGAGCGATGTTACCTCAAGCAGGTCTTGACCAGTACCCAGGGGAAGATCAACCGAAGTGCAGAAGCAGCAGGCGTCAGTACCCGGCAGTTGCATAAGTTGATGAAGAAGTATGGTTTGAAGAGGGAAGAGTTTACAAAACCGTCTTTGTAAATCTGTGATGAGGATGCCGATATGCATGTATCTGTTGCTACAGCGAGACAGGGAATCCTGGAGCGTGCTGTTCAGTGTCCTCAGCGCATACAGAGGACGATCACCTTTATTTGGAGCAAAGAGAAATGAACGATCTGAAGTTGTCTGATAATGGGAGAAATGTGTTTAACTTCCCGGAAGCAATCCCTGGCCAGTTCATTATCACGGACAAGGAGCTTGACCAGAATGTGTATGAGCAGTTCATGACTGAGCTGGAATGGCTTGATCCTCAGCCGGATTACGCCATGTTGCTTCGTCAAGGCCAAGAGCTGTCCGGTAGGGCGTTGTCTCTTGCTCAAAAAAAGAATATTCTGGCACAACTCGCCCGCTGGGGTACGGTAGATGCCTATCAGCTTGTGCAGAAGTATTGCAAGTGCTGTGATTCATCCCTCGAACCCTGGAGTCAGGTAGCCCTGTATGAATGTCGGATGCGGATGGAGTCGGACCTGCTTGATGAGCCTGTGGGCCTGATCTCAACCGGGCTGGGTGGAGATGGTGAGCGGTTGCGCTATATCTTTGTCCTTGCCTTGCAAGCGGAGTGTCCGGGAGAGGAAAAGCAGCAGGAGATGCGGGAGGCCTTGGATATGGTCTGCCGAAAGCATCGTTCGCGTGTGGAAGAGTTGCAATTCCATCCTTCTTATCTTTTCGTGCAGGTGCTTGTGCCGATAGATGTTGCGGCCGGAAAGGTGATTGAAGGCAGTATCGCCCGGTTGAATCGGCAGGAGGAGCAGGTAGGACAGAACTACATGGCCACTAACGTTGCTGTGCCGACCGAGGAGGAGATACAGAAGTTTCTGGGTGGTTAGAGCCGAATATCCAGCACATCCACCAGTCGTCCGCTGTAGCTGTTCCTGACTGTCTCCTTTAAGGCGGCATAGTCATTTACCCGGATGCTGAGGCTGCTGACAGCCGAGTCCGCAAAGCCCGGCAGGGTGCATCCGCCATTCTCACGCACCGGCACGACAGTGCCTGTCCTTCCCTTTTCCTCCATATCCAGCAAACTGAAGAGCAGCACCTTCTTGCGGTGGTCAAGGATGACCTGAATGCGGAGCGTCTCGTTCGCTGTCACCGTGCCGCCAATGACCGAGACATAAGGGCTGGCCGCGTTGCCGGTGAGGATGCCGTGCTCTGGCGGATCAGGCTGATTCAGGCCGCTCAACGTAAGGGGGCTGCGCAGCATCTGTCGGCAGGCGCCGGTACGCAGAGTACCGTGCGCGCTGTAGCGGGTCGAGACTGAGACCGTGTACTCGTTATTCCACGGCTGGCTCTGGGCAGGGATGTCAGGTATGAGCATGATGCTGCTCTTCTCAATCATGCCAAAGCGGCTCTGGACGGCACTGCCGCTCTCGGTGCCCTTGATGAGACACTGGCTGTCGGGCTGCTTGGGGTCAAAGTCCAGATTGCGGCCCCCGAGCCGGAGCATGCCATCAGGATTCAGGACATTGTCCAGGTCGAGCACCGCATCGCGGGCCGTGCTGATCACTGGTTTCTTTTCGCGCACAGGCAGGCGTTCTGTGCGGGCGGATTGACGGATAGCCCTGGTAAAGGGCGGTGAGATGCGCACATTGACATTCAGGCATTGATCAATCGGCGGCAGCGGGTCGTTCGGGTGGTTCAGCCTGCCGCTGAAAGAGACAAACCAGCTCCAGCTCCCCTCCTTGGTCACCTGCTCACCGTTGAGGAGTCGCTCCTGCACGGCCTTGTCCTCGGCCCGGAGGATGGTCAGGATGTCTGCCTTGCTGAAGTTGGGGTGCTGCAGGGCGATGTCGGCAGCGATATCCTCAATGCCTGCTGAGCTGCGAGGCACGGCAAGGATGCGCCAGGACGGGGGAGTGGTCATTGCGTTTACTTCGGGTCGCCATTGGATTGTCTGCATGAGGGGCCTCCTCTTTGATGTATTTGGTTGAGAGAGTCGGACGAGTTTATAATGACGTATCGTAAGGCGGGCGGAGGAGGGTGTCAACCAGTTTGCAAGGAAGGGTTCCACTATGGTGGAAAGGATGGTTGCACTGTAGTGGAACTGGGATTTGGACTATAGTGGAAAGAGTAGTTGCACTATGGTGTAAGGAATGGTTGGACTATAGTGGGGATATGTTTCGTAAGGACGTTTCGCGAAATGCCCTTACCTTGCGCCGCTATGCTTCCTTCGCCCCTTGCCGTTTTGCCCGCACCTGTGCCAATCCCTCGCGCCATTCTTCCAATTTGGGATGACCGATCTCCTCTTCAATCCGCACGGCCTGGCTGATGTATTCCTCTGCCTTGGCAAGGTCGCCCATGTCTTCGTAGGTGCGACCGAGGTTCCAGCAGCTTTGCGCCTCCCCGGCCCTGTCTCCCAGCTCGCGTCGGATTGCCAATCCTTGTTTTAAATACTCCAAGGCTGATGACCTATTGCCTTGAGTACGGTAAATTGCGGCTATGTTGGTTAAGGCTGCACTTTCACCGATTCTATCGCTGCTCTCCATGCTGATAGGCAGGCTTTGTTGTAAATAGGTCAATGCTGTTTCATAGTCGCCTATCTTCATATAAACCATAGCCATATTATTTAATGTTGTGCCTTCTCCAACCCTGTCACCTGCCTCTCGCTGCATCATCAGACTTTGCGTGTAACATTGCAAAGCCTGTTCATAATTGCATTGTATGTCATAAATGAGACCGATATTATTCAGAGTAAGACTTTCGCCCTGTCTGTATCCCCATTCACGATGAATCAGCAAACTCTGCTCGTAATATTCCAGTGCTCTTGCATACTCACCGAGCTTCCAGCAAGTTTCACCTAATTCATTGAGACACCAGCTTTCATCTCGCCTCTCTTCTTTCAACCTTGCCGCATTCAATCTCATGCTTACAATGGTCAGCTTTTCTGTCCAATATCCCTGTCGGTCTAAGTAAATGATAATTGCTCGTACCAAGGCTTGCACTTCATCCAACAGCCTACTGTTCAGGCAGCTTTCCGTAAGGCGCAGGCAGTGCGCCCTTTCTTTGTCCAGGCAGGCATAGCCCTCCAATCCAGCTTGGCTTTGTTCCTCGCAGAAATAAATATAATAGGCAGCCAGCCGCTCCAAGCTCTCCTTGCTCAAAGCCAACTCGGTGCGAGAGTAGGTATGAATCAGCGCATGGCTTATCTGCCAGCGTTCCTCCTTGCGCTCCATCATGCCATAATTGACCAACTCGTTTAATGCCTTGCGGCCTCGGCGTTCATCGCACTCAAATATGGCACCAACCGGTTCAGAAGCAATCGGCGCAAAGGCCAAGCAACCTGCCGCGCCCAGCGCAAGTCGGGCATCATCGCTCACCTGAGCTACGCTGCGGCGCAGCAGCAAGGCTGCATTCTCTTCTTGATGAGAACCGCTACCCAGCTCCTTGAGTGGCTCCCTTTCTATCCAGTGCAGGTAGTCCGCCGCACTCTCGCCCGTGCTTCTGAGATACCGACCAGCGAGTTGCAAGGCTACTGGCCATCCGCCAAGAATGTTGCAGATACCCTGCACGCTTGCATCATCATCTACCTCCCCGCTATACTTGCGAAATGCCTCTGCTGCCTCTTGCTCATACAGCGGTGTAAGATCAAGCCGGAAACCCAGCGCATCTGATCTTTTCCTACTGGTGATCAATACTCCGCATGTGCCACCCAGTCTAAGCATGGTTGGTAAGTCGTCTGCTTCCTCCGTACCATCCAAGATAAGCAGCATCTTTCTACCCGCCAAGGCAAGCAGCACAGCAGTTTCCAAAGTCGGCTCAGGTTCAATATTCAAAGATTGGGCAATATGTTTTAAGGCATGTGCTATTTCTGGCTGATGGTAAAAACTATGGGAGATAATGCCATCCGGGAACCTGCTTTCTTCCAATTTATGCACCGCCTGAGCTGCCAATGCACTTTTACCTATGCCGCCCGGTCCGCAGATGGTTATAATCTTGCCGGGACGCAATGACTCAAAGAGCAGGGCAAGCTCTTCTTCACGACCGACAAAACAGTCATTAGGTAGAGGAAGTTGACATGGGACTTGAGAAGGCTCAGGAATGTAGCAAGCAATGGTTCCATCGCCTTGCGCAATATTGACGTCTTTCGTGCCGAAGGAAATGGACTTGTTTATCATATCTTGATCCTCTTAAACAGTAGTATTTCAAGCTCAAGATAAGCAGCTTGATCAGCTAGCTCATCAGCGCGAATCTCTCTGAAACACTCTTGCAGTTCCTTTAAGTGTTCAGCAAGCCGCTCTGCTCTCATGTTTGCTCTTTCCTCTTCTCGAATTGCCCGTGTATAATCTTCTAACGGAACACCCTGATAAACGACACTTCCCCGATCTTTGGCAACAGACTGAGGCCCCTTGGCGGAAAAATTATCTCCATGAATTTCATCTTGTTCGCCCATGCGAGTTCCCTGCCCTTATTTCATCCGATCCAGTTCGTCCACTGCTCGCCGCAATACTTCAAGCCTTGTCCCAGCATATTCCCTACCACCACTGCCGCCTTGATGGTCTTGGAGCTTTCCAGAAGAACAGCAGTTGCATCCCGGAGACTCTGCACGATCTTCTTACGATCCGGCGGATTTCGTTGCGCCTGCCGCAGCGCACCGTTGACTTCGTGCTCGACATCCTCCCTGACCTCCTGCGGCACAGGCAGGTTAGCCAATTTTTGCTTTACTTCATTCAACAGGGTAAGCAGTTCCTCAACAGGCACCTGCTGACCTTCATTGACAGTAAGCGTGGCACTGTCTTTGGCTATGTATTGCTTGCCGCCGTCCGTCTCGAAGTTATCCCCAAGGATGATTTTGTTGCCGCTCATATGTTCCCTCCCAGTATCATGGTATTATCCTGAACATATAGTCTATTATGCGAGAAAGGGCGAGCGAAAAGGGGCTTTGCATCCTCCCCATGAATCGGGTAAAGTGGCAACCAGAAACGTTTCTCAAGAAAAACAACCGGACGCAATGGCACGCTTTCCCATGCAGCTCAACTACCCAGGCAACCTCCCCATCACCGACCGCAAGGACGAGATCGTCCAGGCCGTTCGGGATAATCAGGTCATCGTTATTGCAGGTGATACCGGCTCCGGCAAGACAACCCAGCTCCCCAAGATGTGCCTGGAAGCAGGTCGGGCAGGGGAGGGGGCCATGATCGGCTGTACCCAGCCCCGCCGTATTGCCGCCCTGTCGGTGACCGAGCGGGTTCAGGAGGAGCTGGGGCAGGCCCGGACGGTGGGGTCCAAGATTCGCTTTCAGGATCGCACCGGCCCGAAAACCCGGATCAAGTTCATGACCGACGGGATTCTGCTGGCCGAGACCCGGGGCGACCGCGATCTGCGGGCCTACGACACCCTGATCATTGACGAGGCCCATGAGCGCAGCCTGAACATCGACTTTCTGCTCGGCTACCTGCATCAATTGCTGGCCCGCCGCCATGACCTCAAGCTGATCATTGCCTCGGCCACCATTGATACTGAAAAATTCAGTAAGCATTTCCATGATGCCCCGATTATCCAGGTGGAAGGACGCACCTATCCGGTCACGGTGGAATACTGCCCCCCGGACAACGAGGACGATGAAAGCAGTCAGGATATTGACCGGTTGGTCGCTGATCAGATTGTCAGGCTTATGGCTCGGCCCGGCGGGGATATCCTGACCTTTCTCCCCACGGAGCGGGACATCCTGGACACTGTGGAACTGCTGCGCAGGGAACTGGCAGATCGCGCCCTGATCCTGCCCCTGTTCGGACGGCTCCAGGGCGGGGAGCAGCGGCGTATCTTCCGTTCTGCCCGGCAGCGCAAGATCATCGTGGCCACCAATGTGGCAGAGACCTCCATCACGGTGCCGGGCATAGAATGCGTGGTGGATACCGGCCTGGCGCGGATCGCCCATTATAATGTGCGGGCCGGGACCACCCATCTGCCGGTGGCCCGGATTTCCAGGGCCAGTTGTGATCAGCGGGCAGGCCGTTGCGGTCGGGTCGGGCCGGGGCGTTGCATCCGCTTGTACAGCGAGGAGGATTACCTTGCCCGTGATGAATTCACTCTGCCTGAGATCCAGCGTTCCAATCTGGCCGAGGTTATCCTGCAGATGCTCAGCCTGCGTCTGCCCGAACCGCGCAACTTCCCTTTTATCGATCCGCCTGCCCCCAGAGCGGTCAATGACGGCTTCCGTATTCTTCGGGAACTGGGTGCCCTTGACAGCGAGCAGCGGCTCACCCGGCAAGGCAGGATCATGGCCCGCCTGCCTCTGGACCCGCGTATTTCCCGGATGATCATTGAGGGTGCGGAGCTGGGCGTGCTCCGGGAAACCGCGATCATTGCTGCGGCCCTGGCGATTCAGGATCCCCGTGTCCAACCGCCGGATAAGCTGGAAAAGGCCCGGCAGGCCCACCGCGCCTTTCATTATCCTGGCTCGGATGTCCTGACCCTGGTTAATATGTGGGATGCCTGTCGAGGTGAAGCCCTGTCTTCGCCCGGTTCGTCTGATGACGGGCAGGGCCGCCGGGATGATAAAGAGCAGACACGCAGGTCTGCCCCTACGCCGTCCGCCGGGCAGCTGCGCCGTTTTTGCGAGGCTAATTTCTGCTCCTGGCAACGGATGCGGGAGTGGTTTGATATCCATGATCAGATTCTCCGTATCCTCCAGCAGCATAAGGAGTTTGCCGGTGCCCTTGATCGCATTGGTGATTCGCACAAGGACGAAGTAGGGGCACGGCATGCCGTGCCCCTACCGGAATCGCAAGATTCTTCGGTCAAAACATCTGCCCCTACAGCCCCGGCCCTGGTACATCAGGCCCTGACCGCAGGTTTTCTCCGCAATATTGCCCTGCGCAAGGAGAAGAATACCTACCAGATCTCCGGCAACCGGGAGGCCATGCTCTTTCCCGGTTCCGGCCTGTATAATAAGGGAGGGCAGTGGATCGTGGCAGCGGATTTTGTCCATACCTCGCAGCTCTTTGCCCGCATGGCCGCCACCATTGAAGTGGACTGGCTGGAACGCCTGGGCGGTGACCTCTGCAAACGTTCCTACTCGGACCCGCATTGGCAGAAAAAGTCTGGCCAGGTCATTGCCCTGGAAAAGGTCACCTTATTCGGCCTGGTCATTGCTGCGGACCGGCGGGTGAACTACGGACGCATCAGCAAGAAGACAGCAGCGGAAGCCAAGGAGATCTTTATCCGCCAAGCCCTGATCCCCGGCGAACTCAGCGGCAAGTATCCATTTCTTGAGCATAATCTGGCCCTGGCCCGGCAACAGGAAGAGCTGGAGGAACGCCTGCGCAGGCGGGGCATCATGATTGATGAGCAGGTTTTGTACGAGTTTTACGATCAGCGGCTCGGTGAGGTCTATGACCGCTTCACCCTGAACCGCTTTTTGAGCAGGAAGCGAAAACAGAGCAAGCCCGGTGAGGAAGCGGACGGCTTTCTCAGGATGACAGAGGAGGATCTTTGCCAAAGCCAACCGGAAAGCGATGAGCTGTACCGCTTCCCGAAAACCCTGACCACGCCTCAAGGCGAGCTGCGGCTTTCTTATACCTTCCATCCCGGTCAGGAGGACGACGGGGTGACTGTGGATATCCCGGTCTCCTGCTGCCCGGCCCTGTCGCCGAATCTCTTTGAGTGGCTGGTGCCCGGCCTGCTGGAAGACAAGGTGGCGGCCCTGCTCAAGGGGCTGCCCAAACGCCTGCGCAAGCTCTTTGTCCCTTTGCCGGACACGGCGGCCCTGCTCATGGACGGTATGGATCTCTACCAAGGTTCCCTGTACCCGGCCTTGGAGCGTCTTCTCCTGCGGCATTTTCAGGTCAGAGTGACACGGGCGGACTGGCAGTTGGAGAATCTCTCCCTCCATCTTCGCATGCGTTTTCGTCTCTGTGATGAGCAAGGAAAGGCCCTGCATTATACGCGTGATTTCCATGAACTTGCCCGACATTGCGGGCCAATGCAGCAGGCAATCCAAGGAGGGCAGGGGAGTAAGGCCGAAGACCTGCCTGTGAGAAAGGATATCCAGTCCTGGGATTTTAGTGAGGCACCACAGCCCCTGCCGGTTCGGGATCAGCAGAACCGGGTCACGGGACTCTACTATCCGGCTTTATTCCTGGAACAGGGCAAGGGGCCGGAGCAACTCCTCAGTCTGAAATATATCGCTGATGCGGCCCAGGCCCGAGCGCAGAATAAGAAGGGCCTGCGCTTCCTCTATACCAGGGAGTTCAGCAAGGAGGTCAAGGTGATCACCAAGGAATGCAAGGCAGCCGTGTCCGGTCATACAGCCTCCTGGCTTGCCCTGGGCCTCAAGGCCGGGGCCGGAGAAACCAAGACCTTGCTGCTGCACTGTATCCTGGATGATCTCTTTCAGATTGATGGGGATCTGCCCAGCAAGGCCAGCTTTGAACAGATTGTGCAGGATCTTCGCAGCCAGGGGATAACCCGGCTGGCAAGGGAACAGCTTAATCAGGTGCTGGATCTGCTGACGGAACGTCGCAAGACCCAGGTCGCTCTGACGCAAAGTAAACAACGGGCCGGGAAGAGCCGGAGTGCGGATCAGGCCCGTTTTGCCGAGTATGAGGATCTTTTGGCAGGGCTTGTTCCTTCGGATTTCCTTACCCGTCTGTCTCCGGCAGAAGCACTTGACCGGAAGCGGTATCTTCAGGCTCTGGCCAAGCGGATAGAGCGGGCCGAACATAGTCCCCTTAAAGATACGGACAAGGCCAAACGGGTGCAGCCCTTTGCCGAACATCTGCGTCAGCTGGAAAGAAAAGAGGCCGAGCAGAAAGCAGGCGGGAGTATTGCCGCTCCCTGCCGGGAGGCGGTTGCCCGGTATCGCCGCATGGTGGAGGAGTTCCGCATATCGGTCTTTGCCCCGGAGATAGGTACGGCTCTGCCAATTTCGGAAAAGCGGCTCAAGCAGCAATGGCAGGAGGTGGAGGAGAGTTGCAGGAGGGTGGAGTGATGTTGTCTGCTTGAAAAAATGTTCAGGAACGTGTAGATGTTGATTTGTTTCTTGAAGTATACTGTCAGCCAATGTTCAGCCCGTACATAACCTTATCAACGATTCAATCCATCATGATTAAAAAACTCGTTGTTTCCAATTTCCGCAGTCTTGGTCCTGACATTCATTTTGAACCGGGTAAACTTTCCTTCTTTATAGGACCGAACGGATCGGGAAAGTCAAACATTCTTGATGTGCTTTCCTTTGTCAGGGATTCGGTTATGCAGGGCTTACCTGCCGCTATTACTCAGAGAGGCGGTATTGACACTGTACGGAGACGCAGTCATGGGCGCCCTTTTGATGTACACATAGAATTGCAGCTTCTTATTGATCAGCAGCATGTAACATATGAATTTATTATTACCGGTGATCGTCTTGAAGAGTACAGGGTAAAGACAGAAAAAGCAATTATGTACGGGTCGAACGGCGAGGAAAAAGTGTCATTTGTCAGAAACGGGCACGACTGGGACGGGCCGGAAGGGGTGGCACCCTTTATGGATGAACAGTCCCTTGCCCTGACCCCCTTGGGAGGGACGAAACAGTTTAAGCCTTTGGTTGACTTCTTGTCCGGTCTCACTGTCTATTCTATCTTCCCGGACACTCTTCGGGTTCCGCAGCGTTTTGATTCAAGCCATCCGCTCAAAGAACATGGAGAAAATTGGGTATCCATTTTACGGGAACTGGTGAAAGAAAAGTACGCCAAAGATGATATTGTTACAGGATTGAGAAAGCTCACCGGAGATATTGAGGATGTCCGGGTGGCGAGCGCGGCGGGATATCTGATAGCCGAGTTTAAGCAGCAGGTCAAGGGGCAGAAAGCGAAACGATGGTTTGATGCGGCCCAGCAGTCGGACGGGACATTGAGAGTCGCCGGACTGTTGACAGCCTTGGTTCAATCCCCCGCTCTTCCGGTGATCGGTGTGGAGGAACCTGAACTGACCGTTCATCCGGGTGCTCTGCCCATGCTTTACGATTATCTGCGGCAGGCCAGTGAGGTCTCCCAGGTTTTTGTCACCACGCACAGTCCGATTATTCTTGATGTTGTTGACATTGAGAACGACGTTATTTTTGTGGTCAACCGGGTTGAAGGGAAGACAGATGTGCAAAAAATAACAGGTCAGCAGCTGGAACCTGTCCGCAAGAGTCTGTTACGATTGGGTGACCTTTTTATGTCTGGTGACTTGCAGCTTTCTCTTTTTGATGATACGTCCTGGAGGAAATGATTTTGAGCGGTCAAAAGGGCTACCTGCTTGTGGAAGGACACGGGGAAGTGGAGGCAGCCCAGAATCTTATTACCCGCCTGAGTCACGATATCGGTCTATACAATATTCCTTGGAGTAAGCCGTTGCGCTGGCCGAACCTGCATCAATGGCAGGGGCATAAATCCGGCGGCGTAATGTCAGGGGCCGAGTTCATTCGCACTAAGTCTGATGCGGGAGCACTGTTAATCCTCCGAGATGAGGATGATCAATGTCCCAAGGATCTTGCGCCGCAGATTGCACAGCAATTAAGAACACTCAAGCTTCCCTTTCCGACAGCTTACGTGCTGTTGCATCCGGAATATGAGGTGCTTTTTCTTCCCTGTTTAGAGCGGATGGGGTTTCCAGCTTGGGATCGCGATTCATGGGAAGCTCGACGGGGAATCAAAGAATGGCTTTCTGGACAATTACCCAAAGGGCGTTCGTACAAACCCACTGTGCAGCAGTTTGCCATGACCCGGCAGCTTGACTTTCCGACTTTACGTTCGGCAAATGTCCCCAGCTTCGGCAGCTTGGAAAGAGGACTGCGCTTTCTGTCAGATTATTCAGATCAAGCCGGTAAAGTGTACCCGGCTGAGTAAGTATCTTTCTTGCCATGTCTTAGCCATGCCGGTCTCCGAGAAACGGCTGAAGGAGCAATGGCAGCAGGTGGATGAGAGTTGCAGGCGGGTGGAGTGAGGAGGGGGGATTGCTGTTTTGCTCTGCACGCCGTTTTGCATTGAACCGGCTGTTGCGTCAGTGTAGTTTGTAGAAATATTTTATAATTTATGATGAGTCGATCCCGTAACCTGTATTCGATTGTTTACTAAGGAGAAAGAGCATGAGCCGTTTCTTTGTCAAGACTATCCTGCTGCTGTTTTTTCTGCATACCCAAATAGTTCCCGCCTCGGCAGAAGAGGTCGAACACAAAGAGATTGCACGGAAGCTTACAGTGCAGTCATCGGGGCTTGCCGACCATGATGTAGAAATTGTTGGTAAGCCGAAAAAATACACCGGTACAACTGATTATTCTGTGGGTGATATTGAGAATGGTACACTCATTTATTTGACTGCGCCTGCAACTGCGGGCAGTTGGCTCGGGAAGGAGAAACTTGTATCTTGGACTGGATGTGACTTTATGTTCGGAAGAACATGCACGGTTAAGATGCTTTCCAATAAAACAGTGACTGTCAAGTATGCCTCCAAGGATCGCAAGGCAGCAGATTCCGGCAATCCATTGAAGGATCTTTTTGAAAATCTGAAAAAGTTTGATGAAGAGTATGATGCAAGGCACAGTGAAACATCCGGTTTCTGCAATGCACTGGAGATCGTTTTAAAAAATCCGGAACAGCTGGATGTGCGGTATATTGTAAGCTCTTATGATCCGATAGGACACTCAGGTAAATATGTGAGTGGTCCTGACGGTACTCGTATACCGGAATCAACCTCTGTGATCAGCACAGCCGATGCGTTGCGAGCTGTGGAATGGAGGAAGTATACCGATGCTCCTCTTTATGCGGTCATCATCACTAAAAAATGCGACGGAAGCACAACGCGGCATGTTCAACCGATCAAGTTGGGCGGCATGATTCAGGAAGATTCGACATCATTCAAGGACATGAAATCAAGAATCATTGTTACTGTCACTTCATCTTTGTCGGCTGATGATGAAACGGAAATGCGAATAAACTATCCTGATCTACCGATGAAGTAACTCACCCCGTGCATAATCTCATCAACGATTAAACCTATCATGATCAAAAAACTCGTTGTTTCCAATTTCCGCAGTCTTGGGCCTGACATTCATTTTGAACCGGGCAGGCTTTCCTTTTTTATAGGACTGAACGGGTCAGGAAAGTCAAACATCCTTGATGTGCTCTCATTTGTCAGGGATTCGGTTATGCAGGGCTTACCTGCCGCTATCACCCATAGAGGGGGAATCGACAGTGTTCGGAGACGCAGTCATGGTCGTCCTTTTGATGTGTATATAGAATTTCAGCTTCTCATTGATCAGCAGCATGTCACGTATGAATTTATTATCACAGGAGATCGCCTCGAAGAATATAGAGTAAAGAGGGAAAAGGCCATTATGTACGGGCCGAATGGCGAGGAGAAGGTGTCATTTATCAGAAATGGTCACGAATGGGATGGGCCGGAAGGTGTGGCACCCTTTATGGACGAACAGTCCTTGGCCTTGACTGCGTTAGGAGGGACGAAGCAGTTTAAGCCCTTAGTTGACTTTCTCTCTGGGCTTACAGTTTATTCAATTTTCCCGGATACTCTTCGCATTCCCCAACGTTTTGATTCCAGTCATCCGCTGAAAGAGCATGGAGAAAACTGGGTGTCTATTTTGCGGGAATTGGTGAAAGAAAAGTACGCTAAAGATGATATTGTTACAGGATTGAGGAAGCTTACCGGGGATATTGAGGATGTCCGGGTGGCGAGCGCGGCGGGATATCTGATAGCCGAGTTTAAGCAGCAGGTCAAGGGACAGAAGGCGAAACGTTGGTTTGATGCGGCTCAACAGTCGGATGGAACGCTCAGGGTTGCAGGATTACTAACGGCCTTGGTACAAACTCCGGCTCTTCCGGTGATCGGGGTTGAAGAACCAGAACTCACTGTGCATCCCGGAGCCTTGCCCATGCTCTATGACTATTTGCGGCAGGCCAGTGAAGTTTCACAGGTTTTTGTAACTACCCATAGTCCGGTAATCCTTGATGTTGTTGATGTTGAAAACGATGTTGTTTTTGTCGTCAATAAGGTGGATGGAAAAACAGATGTAAAAAAGATGGCGGATACGCAGCTAGAACCTGTTCGCAAGAGTCTGTTGCGATTAGGGGATCTTTTTATGTCAGGTGACTTACAGCTTTCTCTTTTTGACGATGATACCCTCTGCGGAGAATGATTGTGGCTGGCAAAAAGGGATATCTGCTTGTGGAAGGGCACGGAGAAGTGGAGGCTGCTCAGAATCTTATTACCCGCCTGAGTCACGACATTGGAATATATAATATCCCCTGGAGTAAACCTTTGCGTTGGACAAATCTGCATCAATGGCAAGGGGGTAAATCAGGAGGAGTAATGGCAGGTGCTGAGTTTATTCGCACAAAGCCGGATGCTGGGGCATTGTTGATTCTTCGTGACGAAGACGATCAATGTCCCAGGGATCTTGCGCCGCAGATCGCACGGCAATTGCGGACACTCAATCTTCCTTTTCCAAGACCATACGTTCTGCTACATCCCGAGTATGAGTTGCTCTTTCGCTTCCATCCTTCTTCTTGACAGCTTGCAAATCATTCTTATCTTTTTATATCAGGAATAAAGAAGACAACCCCTGTCCTCTGTCAAAGGGACGAAAATATAAGAAAAGAGGAGATGCTATGCAGCTTGATAAATTCACCGTTAAATCCCAGGAAGCAATCCAAACCGCGCACAGTCTGGCCGAGCAGTTCGGCAACCCGGAAATGCAGCCGGAGCACCTGCTCAAGGCCCTGCTGGAGCAGCCCGAAGGCGTGGTGGTGCCGATCCTTCAGAAGCTCGGTGTCACCCCGGCGGTAGTGCTCAGTGAAACAGATCAGCTGATCGCTAAACTGCCCAAGGTCTCGGGTTCCGGGGCAGGGCAGTCCTATATGTCCAAGACCTTCACAAAGGTGGTAGATCAGGCGGCCAAGGAAGCCTCTTCCATGCAGGATGAGTATGTCAGTCAGGAGCATCTCTTTCTCGGTATCCTGAAAAGCGACACCTTGGCTCCGGTTGCTCAGATGCTCCAGCGCATGGGCATCAATCCGGTGACCTTTCTCCAGGCCCTGACCGGTATTCGCGGCAATCAGCGGGTCACGGATCCCTACCCGGAGGATAAGTACCAGGCCCTGGAAAAATACGCCCGCAACCTTACCGATGTGGCCCGACGCGGCAAGCTGGACCCGGTTATTGGCCGGGATGAAGAGGTGCGCCGGATCATTCAGGTGCTCAGTCGTCGTACCAAGAACAACCCGGTGCTTATCGGTGAGCCAGGCGTGGGCAAGACCGCCATTGTCGAGGGGTTGGCCCAGCGCATTGTCAACGGCGATATTCCGGCCACTCTGGAAGGAAAACAGGTCATTGCTCTGGACTTGGGACTGCTCATCGCTGGCGCAAAATACCGGGGTGAGTTCGAGGATCGGCTCAAGGCCGTGCTCAAGGAGGTAGAGAAGAAAGCAGGAGAGATCATCCTCTTTATTGATGAGATTCATACCTTGGTGGGTGCCGGAGCATCGGAAGGGTCTATGGATGCCTCCAATATGCTGAAGCCAGCCCTGGCCCGGGGTGAGCTGCATTGCGTGGGCGCAACCACTCTGGATGAATATCGCAAGTACATTGAAAAGGATGCTGCCCTGGAACGACGTTTCCAACCAGTTATTATTCAGCAACCCAGTGAAGAGGATACCGTGGCAATCCTGCGCGGGATTAAGGAGAAGTACGAGGTCCATCACGGGGTGCGGATTCAGGACAGTGCCACTGTGGCTGCGGTCACCTTGTCCAACCGCTACATCTCTGATCGTTTTCTGCCGGACAAGGCCATTGACCTGATTGATGAGGCCGCCTCTCGACTACGCATTGAAATTGATTCCATGCCTACAGAGATTGATGAGCTGGATCGCAGGCGGATCAAGATGGAGATTGAGCAGGAGGCATTAAAGAAGGAAAAAGACAAGGCATCCAAAGAGCAGCTGGATCGGCTGAAAAAAGATCTGGCCGAACTGAACGAGCAGCTCGACGCCATGAAGGGACAATGGCAGCTGGAAAAAGATGTGATCCAGCGCATCCGCGATATTAAGGCCAGGATTGATGAGGCCCATGTTGAAGAGCAGCGTGCTGAACGGGCCGGTGAGTTGAGCAAGGTGGCCGAGATCCGCTACGGCAGGATTGTGGAGCTGGAAAAGGAACTGGAGGCGGAAAACACGAAGCTGGCCGAGATCCAGGCGGACAGCCAGATGCTCAAGGAAGAGGTCGGTGCCGAGGATGTGGCTGCTGTAGTTGCCAAGTGGACCGGTATCCCGGTGGATAAGCTCCTGGAAGGGGAAAAGGAGAAGCTGGTGCAGGCGGAGTCCGAGTTAGCGCGGCGGGTGGTGGGCCAAAAAGAGGCCATTACCTCGGTGGCGAATGCGGTGCGCCGGGCCAGGGCCGGTCTCCAAGACCCGGATCGACCGCTGGGTTCTTTTATCTTCCTCGGCCCCACCGGTGTGGGCAAGACCGAGCTGGCACGCAGTCTGGCCGACTTCCTCTTTGACTCGGAACAGGCTATGATCCGTATTGATATGTCCGAGTACATGGAGAAGCACTCGGTGGCCCGGCTGATCGGTGCCCCTCCGGGCTATGTAGGCTATGATGAAGGTGGAATGCTCACTGAGGTGGTTCGACGGAGACCATACTCTGTTGTCTTGCTTGATGAAATTGAAAAGGCCCATCCGGATGTGTTCAATGTCCTGCTCCAGGCCCTGGATGACGGTCGGATGACCGACGGCAAAGGACGGACTGTATCCTTTAAAAATACCATCATTATTATGACCTCAAACCTGGGCAGTCATATCATTATGGAGCAGGGACAAAAAGATCCCGAGGCCATGCGTCAGCAGGTGGATGAACTGATGCATCGTCAGTTTCGACCGGAGTTCCTGAACCGGGTGGATGAGATTATTACCTTTCATGGTTTGACCCGTGATGATTTACTCCAGATTGTGGATATCCAGATTGCCAGAATGGCCCAGCGCTTGGCTGACCGCAAGTTCTCTGTCGAGTTGACAGATGCAGCAAAACTTTTTCTTGTCGATATCGGTTATGATCCTGCCTTTGGTGCCCGCCCTCTGAAGCGAGCCATCCAACGGTATATTGAAGATCCCTTGGCCTTGGAAATTCTGGAAGGACGGTTTAGTGAGGGTGATTCGGTGCGGATTGATCGGGGTGAGGAGAACCGGTTGGTGTTTGGAAAATAATAAGCAACAGGCCCATATTTCTTTAACACAGTTTGCACGTTGATATTTCGTTGAGTGCAAGGTATCATAGGGTCGTCTTTTTGCAAGGGCTCATTTTTGGCTCTTCAGTCTGGAACAGCATACGATGTCAATAGGTCAGGTGGCTTGCAAAAAGTTTACCTGTACGTAAAGATACCTTTATCCGGCCCCAGAGGGGCCGGATAGGTGCTTATATATGAACGCATATATACAATGAACGAAACACCAGCCAAGGTGGTGGCAATTATTCCTGCCCGCTATCACTCCAACCGCTATGAAGGAAAACCACTGGCCTTGATAGCAGGCAAGTCTATGATTCAACATGTGGTTGAAAGGGCCTGGCAGGCCAAAATACTCTCTCGGGTTGTTGTGGCAACCGATGATGAGCGGATTGCTGAGGTCGTGACAGGATTCGGTGGCGAAGTGGTGATGACCCGCTCAGACCATGTTTCCGGCACAGATCGACTGGCAGAAGCAGCAGAACTGCTCCATATTGAAGAGCATAGCGTGGTGGTCAATATTCAGGGCGATCAACCCCTTTTTCCACCCGAGGTTATTGAGCAGGTGGCAGATCCTCTGTTGGAAGACCCAGCCCTGCCCATGTCAACCTTGATTTATAAGATTGTCAGACCAGAAGAGATTTCTGATCCCAATCATGTCAAAACGGTCTTTGATTGCGATAAAAATGCCCTGTATTTTTCCCGGTCTCCGGTTCCTTTTCAGCGCAATCCGGAAGAAAAAGTACAGCCAACGTATTATAAACACCTTGGTTTTTATGCCTATCGCAAAGGCTTTCTGCTGACCTTTGTGGCCCTGCCAGAAGGGGAATGGGAACGCTTTGAAAAGCTGGAACAGTTACGGGCTTTGGAATACGGCTATCGGGTTCGTGTGGTTTTAACTGACCATGATTCCATTGAGGTGGACACGGCCAGGGATGCCCAGCGGGTGGAAAAAATGATCCAGAGCAACGAAATATAATTGTAGGGGGAGACCTGCGTGTCTGCCCGATAATCGGTTGAGAAAATATGATGTAGGGGCACGGCGCGCCGTTGCTCTTACAAGGGTAATGACAACAAGGAAAAGTCATGAAGAAGAAAATTACAATAATCGGTGCTGGCAATGTTGGAGCCACAGCTGCGCATTGGGCATTGACCCGCAATCTGGGCGATATTGTTTTGTTGGATGTTATGGAAGGCATTCCCCAGGGCAAGGCTTTGGATCTTTGGCAGTCTGGTCCCCTGGATTCCTATGCCGGCACTGTAACTGGTACCAATGATTATGCAGATTCTGCCAACTCTGATGTGGTGATCATTACTGCGGGTCTGGCCCGGAAGCCGGGAATGTCCCGTGATGATTTACTGGCTAAAAACGTAGCTATTGTGAAATCCTGCGCAGAAGAGGCAGTGAAGCATTCCCCTGACTGCTTTATGATCGTGGTTACCAATCCCATTGACGCCATGGTGCATACCGCTTTTAAGGTCACTGGCCTGGATAAGAGCCGGATTATCGGAATGGCCGGTGTGCTTGACTCAGCTCGTTATCGGACTTTTCTTGCCGAGGCCCTGGGGGTTGCGCCTGCTGATGTCAATGCCCTGGTTATGGGAATTCATGGTGATAAGATGCTGCCCATGGTCAGGTTAGCCAATGTGGGTGGGGTGCCGATTACAGAGTTACTCCCTGAAGAAAAGATTGCAGAAATTGTTGAGCGAACCCAGCAGGGTGGTATTGAGATTGTTAATCACCTCAAAACAGGAAGTGCCTTTTATACACCTGGTCTGGCAGCTGTGGAAATGGCTGAGGTTGTGCTCAAGGATAGTAAACGGGTCTTGCCCTGTGCAGCTTATCTTGAGGGAGAGTTTGGCATCTCCGGGTATTTCCTCGGAGTTCCGGTCGTGTTGGGCGATAAGGGGGTGGAGCGTATTCTTGAGTTTGCCTTAACTGAGGAAGAAAAAGCTGCTTTACAGGAATCTGTGAATGCTGTGTCCAGGCAGATGGAAGCGACCGGATTATAAAGGGGTCGGATGATTCTTTGGAGTTTTCCAATCAATTTTCATGTGTTATTGTCTCCCTCCCCCAAGAAGGGGAAGGGGTGGAAGCTGTAGAGGCAGCCTGTGTGGCTGCCCGTATCGTCTTAAAAAGGTATGCCCCTCCTGTGTTGCACAAGTGAAGGACGTAAGGAATAAGGAATAGAGTTGCAGGTGGAAAAAACGAGAAAGAAACCCTTGGCGGATCTCTTAGCAGGAGTGACAAAAAAAGTCTTTTCTCCTCTTGATTTTATGGGCAAGGGGAGTCTGGCTGAACAGGTGCTTGCCTTTGCCTTGGGGGAAGAACCGCCCAGCGGTGTTCCTGGCTGTACCCAGGAGGATTGGCGTAGTCTGGCTGAGGCCCTCCGCCATGTTGACGTGGAAAAGGTACGGGTGGTGGTGTTGGGTGGTGGAACCGGGCTTTCCAATGTGGTGGGTGGCGACTCCCGACGTGCGGGTTGGAAGGAAACCCCGTTTACCGGGTTAAAAGAGGTTTTTCCCCATTTGCATTCTATTGTCTGTGTCACAGATGACGGCGGGTCAACAGGGGAAATGCTTAAGGATTTTCCTCTGATTGGCCTGGGAGATCTGCGTCATGTTTTGCTTTCCTCCATTCGTAGTATTAACCTGAAAGAGCAGTATCAGCTTAATGATGAAGGGGCCTTGGCAACCGCAGCAGCCTTGCATGGTTTTTTTAATTTCCGTTTTAATACCCCCCTTGAGTCAGCAGAACAGCTCTGGGCCGAGACCGGGGTGAGCCCGGAGATGTTTCCCAAAGCCCTGGCAAGATACCTTGTTGATCTGGTCAAAAGACTGTTCACAGATGAACGCATGTTCGCTGCCTTGGATCGCCCTCAATGTCTGGGTAACCTTCTCCTTGTTGCTGCTGTCTATCGTAAGCTACCGGCTTTTTTTCGAACAACAGAGCTGGCTGCTAATCAAAAGCGGATGCAGACCGCCATCATGGATGGCCTGGCAGATCTTTCCCAGGCTGTTGGTGCCGGCACCCAGGCTGTACTCCCCTGTACAGCGACTCCGTCTCAATTGCAGATGCTCTATGTGAACGGAGTATTGGTGACCGGGGAAAGTAAGGCTGGTGAAGCCCGACGAGGCTATCCTGTGGAACGGGCCATGGTTCGTTTTGCAGACGATCCTTTATTACCGGATGCAGTGAGTCAGTGTATTGCTGAGGCTGATATTATTATCCTGGCACCAGGGAGTCTCTACTCTTCTATTATTCCTATTCTTCAGGTACCAGGATTAGCTGATGTTATCCGCCGAAATGAAAAGGCCCTGAAACTTCTGGTCGCCAATATCTGGGTACAAAAGGGCGAGACTGATGCCACCAGAGAGGCCCCGGAAAAGCGTTTTTATGTTTCTGACCTGATCCGGGCCTATGGATATAACATTTCCGGCGGGATTCATGGTCTGTTTTCCCATGTGCTTACCCTGGATCTGACAGATATCCCAGGCTCGGTTTTGCAGAACTATATTCTGGAGAAAAAAGAACCGATTTACGTTGACCGTGACAAGGTCAGGGAACTGGGCTTAGAACCGGTCCGGGCCAATATTTTTTCCAGAAATTTTTTGCAACGGCAGCGGGTTATTCAGCATGATCCTGATAGTCTCACCCATGTTGTCCGCTGCATGTGGGGGCTGCGGGAAAATGGTTTTCTTGCCCAGCCATCCCTGGCAGCATCCAGTCTGCCACATCAGCAACTTCCTGTACGCGTTGCCCCGGATAAGCTGATTCCTTGTATTCGTTATGAGCGGATATCCCGGATCATTAAGGGGTTGGAATTCAGATTTTTGACCCTTGAGGCAGATCTTCCTGAAAGCATGTCTTCCTCGGTGCGCCAAGATATTACGAAAGCTGTTCTTGATATTCTTTGGCGTCATCCTGATATTCACCCGGATCACCTCCAATATCTGAAAGGAATCTGTTCCGTGGAAACCGGTTCCTGGAAGCGCTGCCAGCAATGGGATAATGTCTTTTCTTTTTACGATCCTGAAGACAGTTGCATTAAAATTCGTCAGGATCAACTCAGCTCTCCTGAACGTTTGGAGACAGCTTTGTTGATTGCCTTGGGCCAGTCATTATTAGGCAATTATTGCCTGAAAAAGAGTGTGGAAGAGGTGTTTGTTCAGGAACGCCGGGTTGGTAGCTTGTATCGTCTGGTAATTAAAAAGCACCAGGAGCTGAATGCCTTCCTGTCATCAGAGGATCTGGACATCTATTT
This sequence comes from Desulfobulbaceae bacterium, assembly GCA_011389815.1. GTDB lineage: Bacteria > Desulfobacterota > Desulfobulbia > Desulfobulbales > Desulfobulbaceae > Electrothrix. Next base: position 38,422 of record JAABTP010000001.1, read on the forward strand.
ACAGCTCAGCCGGATGTGTCCGACAGAAGGTGAACCACGATGCTATACCAGACTGGTTAATGGCGAAGAAGGTTTTACCCCGCCTGGTCTTCTCTTTGGCTTAGTTTTTGCATGGTATCTTGATAATCGTTTTGCCTCTAATGTGGAATATAAAATGTCTGTGATGAAAAATACTCTTTCTGACCTAATTCCAGAGCAATTGAGGCTTCTGCACAGGCGTGAAGAACTGATTCGTTTTTTCAGAGAGCGTATTTTTCGAGATCAGTTTTTCTAAAAAACTATTGTGTGGTATATTGACAAAGGGAAAGGTCTGTCGACACAGCTGATTGCTGATTTTTTTGAGGTATATGCTCTATGCGAAAGATACTGATTATAGATGATGATGAACAAATGCGTAATCTGCTTTGTCGGGCTATGGAGTATGCTGGCTTTGAGGTGGAAGCTGCTGCTGACGGACGAAAGGGATTGCGTTTTTTCGAGGAGGATTCCTATGATCTGGTGATTACAGACTTGATTATGCCAGAGCAGGAAGGGATGGAAACAATAACTTTTCTCCGGAAAAATTATCCAGAGGTAAAGATTATTGCCATTTCAGGAGGAGGCCGGATTGGTCCGGAAACGTATCTGCCAGCTGCCTTGGAGCTTGGTGCTGATCGTGCTTTTGCCAAACCCTTTCCCATTGATGACCTGATCAATGCTGTGAAGAAATTACTTGATGTAAACTGATTTGTTACCTATCTTGTTGCTTATTCATGTATTTTTTTTCGCAGCTTCCGTAATGCATCCCGACAAAGGCGGTGAGCATGATCGTCTATGCCCTGACAACGGCTCATAATGCACTGTTAAAGAGGAAATCCGGGTGACAGCAACAGACACAGATTCAGAACAACTGGAACCCACAGCTCAGGCCAAACCCTCTCTTACCCATCTACTTGCTCTGTTACGGCCCGATTTTGTAACATATCGCTCCCGTTTGCTGCTCGGCTTTCTTGCTCTGCTGGGGGTGGATTTTCTTCAGCTGACCATCCCACTGTATCTGAAAAATGCCGTTGATCTTCTGAAAAATAACACTGCAAGTTCCCAGCAACTTCTCCGTCTTGGTGGATTTCTTCTGCTCACAGCTGCCTGTATCCTGGTCTTTCGTTTTGTCTGGCGGATCCTGATTATTGGTTTTTCCCGACGAGTGGAAGCAAACCTTCGGGCCCGTTTGTTTGCTCACACCCTTGCTATGGACCGGTCTTTTTTTGACCAACATCCACCGGGCGATATCATGGCCCATGCCTCCAATGATCTTACAGCGGTCCAAATGGCTTGTGGCATGGGGATTGTTGCGGCAACTGATGCCTTGATTATTTCCGGGGCAGCCTTGCTGTTGATGTTTTCTATCAGCCCTGTTTTGACGCTTATGGTGCTTCTTCCCATGCCTCTTTTGGGGTTCAGTGCCTGGTTTCTCTCTGGGCGTCTGCATACCCGTTTTGACCAGGTCCAGCATTCCTTTGGCCTGATTACGGAGTTTGTCCGTAACAGTATGATCTCTATCCGTTTGATCAAAAGCTATACCAGGGAAGAACAACAGCAGAGCAGGTTTACAGAACTGGGAAAACAATATGTTGCTGCTAATCTCAAGGTCGCTGTGGTCCTGGGCCTGCTTTTTCCTGTAGCAATTCTTGTTGGTAATCTGGGCATGCTGATAATTCTCTATTACGGGGGCAAGCTGGTGATCAATGGGGCTGTAACCCTTGGAGAGTTTGTTGCTTTTATCCAGTATCTCTATATGTTGATCTGGCCCATGATGGCTGTGGGCTGGGTTACCAACATAGCCCAACGGGGTGTTACCTCTCTTGCCAGGATCCATACTTTGCTGACTGCGCAGTCCCAGCTTGAAAACAGTATTCAGATCCTAGGGGCAACTCCCCGTGGTTGCCCTGGGTCTCCTGAGCCTTCTCGTAACGGACAGGCACAGGGCCCTGCCCCAACAACGACTTTATACCGAAAACAAGAGGGAGATGAGGGGAGACATCGTGATTTTTCAGCTCAATTTCATGTAAACCCTGTTATTTCGCTAAGAGGCTTGCATTTTTCCTATGCCCAGGCCAATACTTCCTCCTTAACAGGGCTTGCGTTGGACTTGAAGCCCGGTATTCTTGGCATTGCAGGGAGGACAGGCTCTGGGAAATCAACTATCTGTCGCTTGCTGACCAGGCAGTATCCGCTTCAGGACGGGATGCTTTTCTTTGCTGATCAGGATGTGAACACCATTGCTCCTGCTCTGATTCGGCAGCAAATTAGCTATGTGAGCCAGAATCCAGTACTTTTTTCAGGTACTATAGCAGAAAATATCAGTCTTGCTGCCCCGGAGGCATCGCAGCAAGAGATTGAGAATGTTGCTGAACAAGCAGCCTTTCATGCAGAAATACTTGCCATGGACAAAGGGTATCAGACCAGGGTAGGTGAGCGGGGCCTACGTCTTTCCGGGGGCCAGAAACAGCGGCTGGCCATTGCCCGGGCACTGTTGGCTGACCGACCGGTTTTGGTTATTGATGATGCCTTATCTGCCCTGGATGTGGAAACAGAGCAGCAGGTCTTTGCCGGTCTTCGTGCCTTTGCCGCAGACAAGATTGTCCTGATTGTCTCTCATCGTCTCAAACTCTTAGCTGAAACAGATCAGATCCTTCTGCTTGATCAGGGGCGGGTTGTGGCTCTGGATGTCCATGAGAATCTGTTGCGCCATCATGATTTTTATCAGGCAATGGCTCAGAAGCAGCAGGGAGGGACAACTGGTGCATAATTTTGGTTATTTTGAAGAGGGCAGAGTTGGAAAGATCTCTGACCTTCAGACCTGGCAACGGATTTCAGGCTATTTCCGTCCTCATACCCTGGGCCTTATTTCCAGTATTCTGCTTTCCCTGCTGATCACCTTTGCCACCCTTGCACTTCCTCGCCTGATGCAGCTGGGTATTGATAATTTTATTGCTACCAGTGATCAGGAAGCAGCACTGCGCCTGACCGGGCTGGCCCGTTTGGCTCTTATTTACGGCGGGGCCGTACTCCTGGCCTTTGTGGCTGGTTTTATCCAGGTGGTTTTGCTGGAATACATTGGTCAGTCCATTATGCATCGCCTGCGTAATAATCTGTATCAGCACCTCCTGGGGCTTGACCTGGCCTTTTTTCATGGGAATCCTGTGGGACGACTTGTGACCAGGTTGACCAATGATATTCATAATATGCATGAGATGTTTACCTCGGTGATGATGACTCTTTTCAATGATTTTCTGAAGCTATTGGGGATTCTGGTGGTACTGGCGTTGATTAACCTCCGCCTTGCACTGGTGATGGGACTTTTTTTGCCCCTTTCCCTGGTCGTGACCCTGCTTTTCTCCCGCCTTGCCCGTGAGCAATTTCGGGCGGTGCGGAGCCAACTGGCGGTTGTGAATTCTTTTCTTCAGGAGAACATCTCTGCGGTAAATCTGGTCCAACTCTATGGAAGAGAGGGGGCAAGCAGAAAGCGTTTTGATCTGTTGAATAATGAATTCATGCAACGAACTCTGGCCCAGGTGCGCCTGTTTGCCTTTTTTATGCCGTTCACAGAGTTTCTTGCCTCTCTTGCTATGGTGGTGATTCTCTGGTACGGTGGAAGTCTTGTCTTGCATCGTCAACTGACCATAGGGGAATTAGTTGCTTTTTTTTCCTATATGCGTCTGTTCTTTCAGCCCATGCGTGAGCTTTCCCAAAAGTATTCCATTGTCCAGTCTGCCTTGGCTTCAGCTGAGCGGATTTTTCAGCTCCTCGATACAGGCAATTCCATCCATTCTCCCACAGATCCTGTTGATATCAGCACAGTGAAAGGTGAAATTCGTTTTGAACAGGTTGTTTTTTCGTATCAAAATAAAAAGACTGAGGGAGTCGAGGGGGAAAAAGAGCAGGGTGAGCAGGACGAACAGGCAGTACTTCAGAATATTGATTTGCAGATCAGAGCTGGAGAAACCCTTGCCCTGGTTGGTTCCACCGGTGCTGGCAAATCCACCCTTATCAGCCTGTTGGTCCGGTTTTATGATCCTACTCAGGGTAGGATTCTTCTTGATGGTAATGATCTGCGAACGTGTGCTGTTGATGACCTTCGTCAGCAGGTTGGCCTGGTTTTGCAGGATGTGTTGATCGAACCAGATACTGTGCTGGCAAATATCAGGTTGGAAACAGGAAAGGAGCGGGCCGAGATCGAAACAATGCTTACTGAGACTGGTATGGATGCCTTTGTTCAACGGCTCCCCCAGGGCCTGGATACCCGAATAGGAGAGGGTGGAATTGATCTTTCAGCTGGAGAAAAGCAGCTACTGGCCTTTGCCCGGATTTTATGTCGGAACCCGGCTGTGCTTATCCTGGATGAAGCCACTTCTTCCGTGGATACAGAGGCGGAAAACCTGCTGGAGCTGGCTGTGGAGGCCAGTTTTGCAGGCCGTACCTCTATTATTATTGCCCATCGTCTCTCCACTGTGCGACGGGCTGACCGGATTGTGGTTATGGATCAGGGACGGATTGCGGAGCAGGGGAGTCATGAGGAATTGATGGCTCAGGAAGGGCTTTATGCCAATCTTATTGCTCTTGATTTGCAGGAGGGGTGAAGTGTGTTATCGCTCTGTTTGTGGATTAGCTCTAACTTATTTTTTTAGATTGCAATTACCTGCAATAAGAGTATGATGCATTTATTCATAATAAATGAAAATTTCTAGCATTTTCTTTTCGTCGTTGTGTCCTTACGGTGAATTTATCCTATTTGGGTCTCTTTAAAGTTTCCTTTTGATCTATTTCATAGATGATGCTTTATAAGTGTTGAATGATGCGTTGTTGTCCTCTTGTAATCGTCCAATACGTTGGGATGGTTTAATGCGATGTCACACTTTCAGGAGAATGAGTATGAAACTTTTTATCGGCAGTCTTCCCTACAATATTACTGAAAACGAAGTAACCGAGCTGTTCGGCTATTACGGAACTGTTGTGAGCACAAAGCTTGTCACAGATCAGTTTACTGGCCAGTCAAAGGGCTTTGCATTTGTGGAAATGTCAAACAGAAGTGAAGGTCATAAGGCAATGGAAGATTTGAACGGGAAAATATATAAGCATCGGCACCTTGTTTGTAACGAGTCTAAGCCTGCGAAGAAGAGGAAGCATCGCTGGCGATAAGTAATTTTAAAATAAATCATCATACAGGGCAGGAGGTTAAGAAAATGGCTGAAGGCCAACGGGGCAACATTGATAAAGTTGATGGTCCCAAAGGGCTGGCAGCGAATAATGTCGTTCCCCAGTAATGTTAAAATGAGGGTTGTTGTTACTCTATAGAAGCGAAAACAATTTTTTAGTACAGAATTAAATTATTCGAGTTTCACTTTAGAATAGCCGCTTCTCGAACAGGAGATCATCTTGGCAAAGAATTACTATTCATTTGATAAGCGTAAAAAAGAGTTAGCAAAGAAAAAAAAGAAAGAAGAAAAAAGGTTGCGTAAGCTGGAGCGAAAAAAAGGTCAACAGGAAGGAAAGGTAGGGGAAGACGACGAGTAATTCTTTTGTTAATAATTGATATTACTAACGCAGGCTCATCGTTTGCAACGCAATGATCGTAAAAGTTGAGCCGTTCCTCATGTACAATGAAAGTAACCATTAATTTTCAGGATGCAGGGAGGAACGACTCAGGAAAACATGTAGAATAAGTAAGAGGGGGTGCCACGGGCCACGCTCCTTTCACTCCTCCTTAAGCGCAGCAACAACCTGCTGTACTTCCCAAGCCCCAGTGAGTTCAAGAAAGATCTCTTCCAGATCAAGATCCTGCTGCTCTTTACCCGCTGTTTTTCGCAACTCCTCCATTGTTCCGATAATACGCAAGGTACCATTGGTGATAATGGCGATACGGTGACAGAGTTCTTCAGCGATTTCCAGAGAATGGGTGGAGAGCAGGATCGTGCTCCCCTGCTCAGCTTTTTTTTTGAAGAGGTCTTTGACGATACGGGCTGATTTGGGATCCAGGCCCACCATGGGTTCGTCAATAATCATCAGGGGCTGATCAAGCATAAACACTGAAGTCATGATGAGCTTTTGTCGCATACCATGGGAATAGCTTTCAATGAGGTGATTTTCCCATTTACTGAGATCAAACATCTCCAGATATTGGGGAGCCTTTGCATGAAAACGATCTTCTGGCAGGTTATAGAGGCTGGCTACAAATTTAAGGTATTCTCCACCAGTAAGTTTTTCAAAAAGCCAAGGACGGTCCGGGACATAGCCAGTGTCCTGCTTGCAGATCAGGGGATGTTCAGCAAGAGTGTTGCCGTTGATGGTCACAGAACCGCTGTCTGGTTGCAGCAGACCTGCCAGAATTTTGATGGTAGTGGTTTTTCCGGCCCCATTAGGCCCAAGAAAACCAAAAATTTCACCAGCCTTGGCCTCCAGGCTAATATCGTTGACTGCGGTGAAATCGGCAAAGGTCTTGCGGAGCTTGTTTATTTCAAGGATGGTTTTCATGGCGGATTGATAACGCAGGATGTGTATCTTTCTTCCACCAGGAGATTTGGTGGGATCAGGTTACGTTGCAGCAGACTGCTTGCCATAGGCCTGAATGATTTTTTGTACCAAGGGATGACGAACAACATCACTATGATCAAAATAGCTGAATCCAATACCATCAATCCCGTGGAGAATCTTACTTGCCTCTGACAGGCCTGATGCCTGTTTGCCTGGCAGGTCAACCTGAGTGATATCTCCAGTGATGACCGCCTTGGCATCAAAGCCGATTCGGGTCAGGAACATCTTCATCTGCTCACTGGTGGTGTTCTGGGCCTCATCTAAAATAACAAAACCGTTATTCAGAGTCCTGCCCCGCATAAAGGCCAGTGGTGCGATTTCGATTACGCTCCGTTCAATCAACTCAGTAACCTTTTCACTGCCCATCATATCATTCAGGGCATCAGTTAAAGGGCGGAGATACGGGTCCACCTTTTGGGCCATATCGCCAGGCAGGAAACCCAGCTTTTCTCCAGCCTCCACAGCCGGGCGGGTGAGAATGATGCGCTGGACCTGTTCAGAGGTGAGGGCTGCTACAGCCATACCCACTGCTAAATAGGTTTTTCCTGTTCCTGCCGGTCCGATACCAAAAACAATATCTTTTTTTCGGATAGATTCGATATAATTTTTTTGATGAAGGCTTTTCGGGGAAATAACCCGTTTCTGTGCAGTAATGCAGACCTTATCAAGAAAGATTTCAGCTAAAGAGGTTGAAGGAGAGGACTCCAGGATTTTGATACCAAAGGCAATGTCCTGACTAAATACAGGGTACCCTTTGCGAACCAGCTCATAGAGTTGGCTAAGAAGGGATACGGCCAATTCAACAGCATGGCCTTTACCTTTGATACTGAGGCTGTTGCCCCGATCATGGATATGAACCCCAACAGTCTGTTCAACCGTATTAAGGTTATGATTATGCACACCAAACAGAACTTGAGCAAAGGCAATGTCGGTAAACTCCAAGTTCTGTTCGGTTTCTCCGGTGAGTTTTTGAGAAGTACGCAACGCTTACGGTTTGGTTTACTTGGTTGTGGATAATTCCTGATCAATCATCTTCTGGAGAACATCGGTGTCTCGACCTTTGACTTGGCGCCCATTGATAAACAGGGTCGGGGTGCCGCTCACACCGGCCTGGCCTGCATCAATCATATCCTTTTTCAGTTTATCCTGAGTAGCTGAGCTGGCAAGGTCTTTCTTGAATTTATCCATATCCAGGCCAATATCCTGAGCCGCCTTTTCAATGGTTGCTTTGTTGAGTTTTTTGCCAAGTGCAAAAAGGGCGTCATGCATCTGCCAGAACTTGCCCTGTTCATGGGCAGCAATAGCAGCAAGGGCAGCTGGTTTGGCCTGTTTATGCATTTGCAGGGGAAGATGCTTAAAAACAATCTTCACCTTATCTTTGTTGTTTTTCAGGGTTTCATCCATAAGTGGTTGCACTTTGCTGCAGAACGGGCATTGAAAATCAGAGAACACCACCAAGGTAACAGGAGCATCTTCGTTACCGAGAAACGGTGAGCCAGCAGTGTCAATATCCTGAGCAAAGGAAATATCCAGAGCAGTATATTTTTTATTAGTGTCCACTAAAAAGAGCATCTCGCCACGGGGAGCAATATCAAGAGCAATGGTTTCTTTTGCAACCGGAACAGAGCCTAATTCGGTACCGTCTGCTGTGGAATAAATATGCACTTTGCTGTCATCACCCAGAACAAAGACCAGCTTATTGTCCAATGATTGGGCAAAGTCAACTGGCTTAACAGTCATTTGCCACGTAGCCAGCGGTGAGGTGAGCAGAGTGGTTGTGGATTTTGCAGGCGCATTCTGCGCCAAAACCTGGCTTGATGATAAGAGCAGCAGAGCGCCCAAGGTTAACGTCTTTTTCATTTTTTCTCCTTTATTTTGGGTGTTCAAGTAAAAGTGGGTTAGGTTATTTTTATAGTAAAGGAATTTCGATAGATTTGTAGGTACTGTTTCGGTTGACCAGGCTGAAGGTTCTTTTGCGGGAAGGGATGGTGATGGCAACCGTTCCAGGAAAAACAGGGACTGTCCGGTATTTTTTCCCCTTAATGGAATAAATATGCACTTTATTGTCGTTTTCCAGGATAAAAGCATATTTCTTGTCAAATGATTGTGCAATATCAAGGGGTTGGTTGTCGGTTTTCCAGGTATGCTTGACTGACCAGTTTGCAATGCTCTCGTCTTTTTTCTGATAGATAATTTCTATGGCTGTGTAACTTTTATCGCTTCCTATGAGGTAGAGCATGCCGCCACGCGGGGCGATATCCAGAGCAACAGTTGTTGGGGCAACCTTAATTATACCAAGGCGATTGCCATTGTACGAGTTTGCATAGACGCGCACTTTATTGTCCTGTTCAAGGATAAATATTTTCTCTTTGTCAAAGGAGACTGCAAAATCGCGAGGAGCTGCTGAGGTTTCCCATTCTTTTTTCTTTGACCAGTCAATAATTTTGCTGACGTTTTCCCCATAGACAGGTGTTGGCAGCTGGGGAGCAAAGAGGAACAAAGAAAGGCAGAGTGAGAGGGCGATGTTTTTTTTCATTAGGTGCAAATATTAAATATGAAATTTTCAGACTCAATTCAGACTCAAGTATATCAAGTATACTCTTCTTTGTGGTATTCCGTCAAGGCAAGTAAAAGAGAATTGATGCGGTATATGAGAAAGGGCGGGTTTGGGGTGATTATTGGTGTAGTTCAACAATAAAAAAAGGGAATCAACGGAAAATCCGTTAACTCCCTATAATTACTTGGCGGGGCCGACGAGACTCGAACTCGCGACCTCCGGCGTGACAGGCCAGCATTCTAACCAGCTGAACTACGACCCCTTGAGTAATTTGGTGGGCGAAACAGGGCTCGAACCTGTGACCCTCGGCTTGTAAGGCCGATGCTCTCCCAACTGAGCTATTCGCCCGAAATTCATTCGGTCATTTAAAAAGGAGTTCGTGGCAGTCCACTCACTCCCTGCAATTACTGGCGGGGCCGACGAGACTCGAACTCGCAACCTCCGGCGTGACAGGCCGGCATTCTAACCAGCTGAACTACGACCCCTTGAGTAATTTGGTGGGCGAAACAGGGCTCGAACCTGTGACCCCCGGCTTGTAAGGCCGATGCTCTCCCAGCTGAGCTATTCGCCCCAAATCATTGGAGCGTTTATATCATTTTCTGAAATCTTCGTCAAGTATAAAAAAAGCTTTTAAAATAGCAAAAAAAGAGAAGTGCCTTTTATCAGGAAGAAAAGATATTTTTTGTTGCTATCTTTTATTGGTGTACCGTTGTATTATGGGCAGACAAGGCTACATTCTTTAATATATTTTCCAGTGGAACGTTTTTAAAAAGCTGTTCTTCCTCTGGGAGTATTAAGGCCTTGGTAAGTACGTCATCGACATGATCAACAAAGGTGATATCCAGGTGATCACGGATTTTCGCTGGTACTTCTTCCACATCTTTTTCATTTTCAGCAGGTAGAAGAATACGGGTTATATTACCTCGTTTTGCAGCCAGTAATTTTTCTGTTAAGCCGCCAATGGGGAGCACTCTGCCGCGCAGGGTAACCTCACCTGTCATTGCCAGTTGGCGATCAACAGGGTGTTTTAAGAGCGCAGAAACAATTGAGGTGGCAATGGTTATCCCGGCAGAGGGACCATCCTTGGGAATAGCTCCTTCTGGAATGTGAACATGTATATCGAGTTTCTGATAAAAATCCACATCCAGGCCAAGGCGCATTGAGCGGGACCGGACATAGGAAAGGGCAGCTTGGGCCGATTCCTGCATAACATCCCCCAGTTTTCCGGTAACAGTCATTTTGCCGTTCCCAGGCATCAAGACAGACTCTATCTGGAGCAACTCTCCTCCGACTTCTGTCCAGGCCAAACCTGTAACCAAGCCAACAGCATCATGTGCTTCGGCAAGTCCGAATCTGTATTTGGGAACTCCAAGGTATTCGCTCATAGATTGATAAGAAAGCAGGTAGGTCTGTTTGGGTTTTTTATTTTTCAGGCGATCACGGGCCACCTTACGGCAGACAGCTGCAATAGTCCGCTCCAGATTACGCACACCAGCTTCACGGGTGTAGCGGCGGACAATTTCCAGCACAGCTTCCTTGCTCAGTTGAATATCATCCTTTGCAAAGCCACTCAGGTCCAGTTGCTTGGGAAGAAGAAAACGTTCAGCAATCTCAAGCTTATCTTCTTCTGTGTAGCCATTTAAGCGGATGATCTCCATTCGATCCTGCAAAGGCAAAGGAATACCGTGGAGATTATTGGCTGTGGCGATAAAAAAAACCTGGGATAAGTCGTAATCAAGATCAAGATAATGATCATTAAAAGCATAGTTCTGCTCAGGATCCAATACCTCCAACAGTGCAGATGAGGGGTCACCACGAAAATCAACGCTCATTTTATCCACTTCATCAAGGCAAAAAACCGGGTTTACCACCTCAGCCTTTTGCATGGAATGGATTATCTTACCAGGCATTGCACCGATATAGGTGCGCCGATGTCCTCGAATCTCAGCCTCGTCACGAACTCCACCCAGGGACAGGCGGATAAACTTACGATTCATAGCACGGGCAATGGATTTACACACTGAGGTTTTCCCCACGCCAGGAGGACCAACCAGGCAGAGAATAGGGCCTTTGAGTTTGTTAACCTGAGTTTGTACAGCAAGATATTCCAGAATACGTTCTTTGGGCTTTTTCAGACCGTAATGATCCTGGTTCAGAATGCTTTCAGCTTTTTCAATATCAATGTTTGCCTCATCTTTTTCTACCCAGGGTAAGCTGATAATCGTTTCAAGGTAATTGCGCACCACCGTGGTTTCCGCTGACATCGGCGGCATAGCGCGAAGCTTGCTTAATTCCCTTTCAGCCTTTTTCCGTACTGATTCAGGGAGATCTTTTTCTTGCAGGGCCTCCTGAAGTTCTTGAAAATCATCGCCAGCCTGTCCCATTTCGTTCTGAATCTCTTTGACCTTTTCGTTGAGATAATAATGGCGCTGACTCTCATTCATTTTTTTCTTGACCCGGATATCAATCTGCTTTTCAAGCTCATGGAGTTCCAGTTCTCGGTATAGGATTTCCAGTACCCGGCGGATTCGATTCGGAACATGAAAAATCTCCAGGATTTCCTGTTTTGTTGCAGTCCCCAGGCGGAGATGGGAACAAATGAGATCAACCCGCAATGCGGGGTTGTTCAGAGCACGGACCGATTTCAGCACTTCAACAGGGATGTTTTTTTCAATCTTGGCATAGCGCTCAAAAACCTGTTCCAGTTCACGATTGTATACGGGCAGATCAGCACTGTCAGTATGCTCATTATGAGCTTCTCGCACCTCGGCATGGAAGAATTCGTCATCTTCTCGGTATGTCTGCACAATCGCTCTGCGTTTGCCTTCAATCAGGGCCTTAATGGTGCCGTCTGGCAGGCGCAGGAGTTGCATAACAGAGGTGAGAACACCGCATTGGTATAAATCCTTTGGCTTGGGATGCTCAATGCTGGCATCCTGCTGGGTGACCAGAAAAATCAACGAGCGCTCCTTCATGGCATATTCCAGGGCACGGGCAGATTTTTTTCGTCCCACAACAAGTGGAGCAACCATACCAGGGAAAATTACCACATCTCTCAGAGGCATGGCTGGATATTTTTGTATGTCAGAATCAAGCATAATTATAATTAAAGAAAATCAACGGAGGAGAATGGCGAGAAAAGAGGTGTAAAGGGGAGAAGCGGCCTTCTCCCTGTTCTTTTTGCACCCAGCTACAGGTCAATGAGTCAATCAGGCGGTTTTTTTATCTTCCGCATCATAAAGGATAACAGGATATTCGCCATCAGCAATCACCTGTTCGTTAATCACACATTCAACAGCATGTTCATCCGAAGGAAGCTCATACATCACATCAAGCATGGCTGCTTCCATAACCGAACGTAAACCGCGTGCGCCAGAGTTGCGGGACATTGCTTTGCGGGCAGCCTCTCGCAATGCCCCCTCAGTAAAGCGTAGGGTAATTTCCTCCAGCTCAAATAACTTTATATACTGCTTGGTCAAAGCATTCTTAGGTTCCTTGAGGATGCGAACCAGATCCTCTTCATCCAATTCCTTCATCGGAGCGATAACTGGCAGCCGCCCCAGCAGTTCAGGAATCAGACCGAATTTGAGCAGGTCTTCCGGTTGCACTTCTGTTAACAGTTCACCCACGCTTTTTTCAGGACCAGTCTCAATCTCAGCGCCAAAACCGATAGCCTTGGTTCCGGCCCGGCGTTTGATCACCCGATCCAGGCCGACAAAGGCACCACCAACAATGAAAAGAATATTGGTGGTATCAATCTTGGTCAGTTCCTGCTGGGGATGTTTTCGCCCGCCCTTGGGAGGAATAGAGGCAATCGTACCCTCAATAATTTTAAGCAGAGCCTGCTGCACACCCTCGCCGGAAACATCACGGGTTAATGAGGCAGAATCGGATTTTCGGGCGATTTTATCAATTTCGTCAATATAGATAATCCCGTGTTGTGCCCGTTCAATATCATCATCTGCTGCCTGAATCAGATTAACAAGGATGTTTTCTGTATCATCACCAACATACCCTGCCTCGGTTAAGGTGGTGGCATCAGCAATGGTAAAGGGCACATTGAGAACCCTGGCTAAGGTCTGGGCCAGTAAGGTCTTGCCGCTTCCAGTGGGACCAATAAGAATGATATTTGATTTCTGGATTTCCACATCATCAAGAACCCCTTCCGGCCGGGATTCTGTTCTTTTGTAATGATTATGTACTGCCACTGATAAAACCCGTTTTGCAAAGTCCTGACCAATGACATAGTCATCCAGATGTGCATGAATTTCTTTTGGTTTCAGTACAGCAGGAGAAGGAGTATCAGTAATGTCACCTTCTTCCTGGCTCTGTTCCTTGACCATGCCGTTACAGAGCTCTATACATTTATCACAGATATAGGCATCTGGACCAGCGATCAGGTTTTTTACTTCGTTCTGGGTTAGCCCACAAAACGAGCAGACACAGACTTCAGCAGAGTCGTCTGAAACATCGTCACTCATTATGCATCCTCCTTAGCATCCTCACGGCGTTCTAATACTTTGTCAATCAAACCGTACTTAACAGCCTCTGTAGCACTCATAAAATTATCCCGCTCTGTATCATGCTCAATTTTCTTTATTGATTTGCCGGTATGCTGGGATAAGAGTTTGTTCAGATCGCTCCGCATGCGCAGAATCTCTTTGGCATGGATGTCGATATCTGTGGCCTGTCCCTGAAATCCCCCCAAGGGCTGGTGGATCATGATACGTGAGTTGGGCAGGGTAAAACGTTTTCCTGGTGCCCCGGTAGCTAACAGGAAAGCTCCCATAGAGGCGGCTTGTCCCATACAAAGTGTTGCCACATCGCAGTTAATATACTGCATGGTGTCGTAAATAGCCATTCCGGCTGTGACTACTCCCCCTGGTGAATTGATATAAAAAGTAATATCTTTGTCAGGATCCTCAGCTTCAAGGAACAGCAGCTGAGCCACGATAACACTGGCAATTTCATCACTCACTGGGGTACCGAGAAAAACTATCCGTTCCCTGAGCAGGCGCGAATAGATATCAAAAGCCCGCTCACCACGAGGGCTTTGTTCAACAACCATTGGAACCAAGTTCATACTCTCTCCTCCTCAAAAGAAAAAACCGAACAGAACGGGTGTCTGTCCGGATTTCTTGTGCATATAAAAAAAAACTTCAGTTACGCGTCCTGAGGTGTTTCTGACTTGCTGGCTTCTTCGGTCTCTTCTGCATGGACAAGGTCAGCTGCCTTTCGCAGAAAATTCAGGACTTTTTCGTTGAGCAGCTCTGCCATAAAGGGCATCAGCTCTTCACGGCGTTTGAAGTAGCTCTTCACCTCTTTAACCGACATGTTATACTGTTCCGCAATGCGGTTATACCCTTGCTCAATATCTTTGTCGTCTAAGGTGATCTTTTCAAGCTCGGCAACTTTTTTCAGGATAAAATCGCCACGAACCCGTTTTTCAGCGCTTTCGCGATGATGTTCAACCAGTTGTTCCTTGTTGATTCCAGCAGATTCCAAGGTCTGACCAGCTTTTTTGAGATTTTCTTCTGTCTGCTTGATCTTCTCCTGAATCTCATAAGCAACAGTTCGTTGCGGAAGAGGGAATTCATGGTTGAGTTCGAGCAACTTATGCATGATACGGTCATTCAGATCGCCAACAAAAGCGGCCTCTTTTTCTTGTTTCAACTCAGCGGTGATAGCTGTGCGCAGCTCAGTCAACGACGCATATTTTTGATCAATATCTTTGGCAAATTCATCATCCAGTTCAGGTTTGATCCGTTCCTTGATGTCTTTTACATCGACCTTGAACTCAATGGTTTTGCCTGCCATGACAGGGTTCTGGAAATCAGCTGGGAAATCAGTTTCGTACAGTATGGATTCGCCTTTTTTTACGCCGAGCAGTCGTTCTTCAAAATCTTTTCCTAAATAACCGGTCCCCATATCAACGGAAAAATTCTCGTTGCGTACTTCCTTTAGAGCTGTTTCGTTATGGAATCCTTGGAAATCAATGGTGACGATATCGTCCATAACGATTTCATGGTCATTTTCTGCGGTGCGAAGGACAGCTTTGCTCCGTCGCAGGGACTCAAGTTTTTCATCAACTTCAGCCTCGGTCACATCACAGTTGGGTTTTTCAATTTCCAGGCCTTTATAGTTTTGAAGGTCAAATTCAGGCTTGACTTCAACCATGGCAACGTAGCGAAAGCTCCCGTCATCAGAAAAGATGGTTTCCTGAATTTCGGGATGAACAATGACATCGACTTTTTTTTCTTCAATCGCGTCAAAATAGGTGTCTTGCACCATTTTTTCTGCGACTTCCGGCTCAACCTTATCTTTAAAGCTTTTCTTAAGCATGGATATGGGGGCTTTACCCCGCCGAAAGCCTTTCAGGTTCACTTCTTTTCTCAGCTCAGTATATTTTTTATCAAGCTCTTTCTGTACATCCTCAGCAGGCAGGGTAACGGTTACCTTCCGGGCCAGCTCGCTTACTTCTTCAATCGCAACATCCATCGAATCAAGTTCCTTTTATCCTTTGTGCCTGCTTTGGGCAGTTTTATTTTGTCGCGGCATGAACGTTCACTGTAGTCTACAGGGTCTTCTAGCCATTAAGTCTAAATATGGTGCGAAAGGGGGGAGTCGAACCCCCACGCACATAGTGCGCTGGATTCTAAATCCAGTGCGTCTACCAGTTCCGCCACTCTCGCATGCAGTAAGTTTATAGTAATAATCAATGCAAGGCGCTTCGTCAAGGGAGGCTTGTATAAAAAAGAACAGCTTAGTTTGTTTTTCTCATTTTTTCAGTTTGCTGGCCGCAACTTTGTTGGAAGATAAAAGCAGGCTTCCCCTTGAGTCTTCATTAGAGTATATTGTCTGATAACGCCCTTTCCTGGCTCAATGGGCCGGGGTAAGAAAAAATAAAAAAATTGTTATTGGATTATTGTTGATATGTATGATATTTTTATAAAAAATCATTTTTCCGGTGGCCATCACTTACGTAATTATCCTGGTAACTGTGAAAAACCTCATGGTCATAACTGGAAGGTTAAAGTTTCTGTGCGGGTTCATGAATTGGATGAGTTGGGGATGGGGATCGATTTTAAAGTATTAAAAGATAAAGTTAACAGTGTGGTTGATGGACTGGATCATTGTGATCTGAATGAACATCCGGCGTTTCAGGATCGTAACCCTTCCTCTGAGCATATTGCAGCCTTTCTTTTTGACCAGATTGGAGAAAAGCTACAGACAGATCAATACGTTCTCTATTCAGTGGAAGTTCGGGAGACTGATACCAGCGGTGTGATTTATTACGGTGCCTGATTTTACTACGTTACTCGTTTCAGAGCTTTTTTATTCTATCCAGGGCGAATCAACCAGGGCAGGGCTTCCTTGCGCCTTTCTTCGTTTATCTGGTTGTAATTTACGTTGTTCGTATTGTGATTCTCGCTATACCTGGGATGAAGCGGGCAGGGTGATGCACCTTGACCAGGTTCATGCCTGGCTTACAGATTTTCCAGGCGCTCTAGTGGAAATCACCGGTGGTGAACCGCTTTTGCAAGAGGCCGTGTATCCTCTCATGCATCAACTTCTTGGAGTGAAACGGGAAGTTCTTCTGGAGACTGGAGGTGGGGTAGCTATTGAGCGGGTTCCGACGGAAGTCGGTATCATTCTTGATGTGAAGACACCAGATTCCAGGATGGCGGAGCAGAATGATTGGGAGAACCTGACCCTGTTGAAGCAACGTCAGCAGGCAGGGAGTCGTGATGAGGTGAAATTTGTTCTTTCATCTCTCAAAGATGTTGACTGGGCTTTGGATATTGTGCATCAGTATAGGCTGACAGAATTGGTGCCGGTTCTTTTTTCTCCGGTTATTGATCAACTTTCTCCGGCGTTGCTTGCAGATGTAATTTTGCAAGAGCAGCTACCAATTAGATTGCAGATGCAACTACACACCCGTATCTGGCCAGATATCGCTAGAGGTGTGTAGACGATAGCAGTTTGTTTTGTTTAATTATATTCTTTAAACCTTTTCTTGCTGTATTAAAATATGTCTGATATTGATTCAACCAGATTAGCTGTTATTGGCCTTGGTTATGTTGGTTTACCGTTGGCTGTAGAGTTCAGTAAAAAATTCCCTTGTATTGGTTTTGACCTGAACGAAGAACGAATCGCTGAGTTGCAACAGGGAATAGATGTTACTCGTGAGGTCAGAGCTGAAGAGTTGGGCCAGGCAAAGGGCCTCTCTTTTACCACCCGCATAGAGGATCTCCAGGACTGTAATGTCTTTGTTGTTTCTGTGCCCACACCTGTTGATGACAGCAGACGGCCTGACCTGCGTCCTTTGGAAGGGGCTTCACATACTGTTGCTCAGGTGCTGAAACCTGATGATGTGGTGATCTATGAGTCAACCGTCTATCCCGGAGCCACGGAAGAGGTCTGTGTTCCTCTTTTAGAGAAGGCATCAGGCTTAGTGTATAATCAGGATTTTTTTGTAGGCTACAGCCCTGAGCGGGTCAACCCTGGTGATCGTGAGCACCGGTTGCCCACAATCGTCAAGGTGACGTCTGGCTCCACTCCGAAAATTGCGGATTTTGTCGATGCGCTGTATCAGACCATTATCACGGCAGGTACTTTTCAGGCCAGCAGTATTCAGGTTGCTGAGGCAGCCAAGGTCATTGAGAATACCCAGCGTGATGTTAATATCGCCCTGATTAATGAGTTGGCTTTGATTTTTAATCGCCTGGACATTAATACGCTGGAGGTATTGGAAGCTGCTGGCACCAAGTGGAATTTCCTGCCCTTTCGGCCTGGCCTGGTTGGTGGTCATTGTATTGGGGTTGATCCCTATTATCTGACGCATAAGGCCCAGCAGGTGGGCTATCATCCTGAGATGATCCTTGCTGGACGGCGTCTCAATGATGGCATGGGTCGCTATATTGCTTCGGAAGTGGTTAAGTTGATGCTTACGCAGCGTATTCAGGTGGCTGATGCCAAAATTCTTGTTCTGGGCTTGAGCTTTAAAGAAAATTGCCCAGATCTTCGCAATACACGGGTCACTGATATCATTGATGAACTCAGTTCGTATGGGGCCTGTGTTGAGGTGTACGATCCTTGGGTTGATCCCGATGAAGCACAACAGTATTACGGGGTCACCATGACCAGAACTCTGGTTGAAAACAGCTATGATGCTCTGATCTTGGCTGTTGCTCACCAGGATTTTCTCCAATTTGATGAGGAAGAAATAGAGCGGATTACCTGTTCGCGTTTTGTGGTTTATGATGTCAAAAATGCCCTGGCAAAGGGGCTGGCTCATGGGACCTTATAAATCCCCCCCCCTCCCCCAAAGAGAGGGAGGAGTAACAGGCTAACATTGTAATGTCCTACGGAGATCCGGCAAAATATATCACCCAGCTTTATGTCACTGAAGAGTGCCAACAGGATACCTATGCTCAGGAAATTATTCAACGGAGCAAATTACCGGTCAGGGTTATTGGAGATCGGCAACATCCTGATATATCCGGGACCTATCCAGAAAATCTGACCCAAGGCAAACACCACCTTCTGCTCTGTCGAAATCGGGGGAAGTTTTTTAAGCCTTGTCCTGCAACATGGGAATATACCTGCTGCGAATATCAGGTTCTGAATATCGGCATGGGCTGCCCTATGGACTGCGTGTACTGTATCCTCCAGGCCTATCTCAATAATCCCTGGATCAGTTTTTTTGTTAATATTAATGAACTCTTTACTGAGCTGGATGCGGCCTTTGCTGCGAAACCGCAAACCTTTCTTCGAATCGGGACAGGTGAATTTACAGATAGCCTGGCTTTGGATAGCCTGACCCATTTCAGTCCGTTGTTGGTTAAGTATATGCGGGATAAGCAGAATGCTGTGCTGGAGCTGAAATCAAAATCCGTGGTAATTGATAATCTGGAAGGATTGGAACATGGTGGTCGTACCATTGTGGCCTGGTCTCTCAACAGTCCTTTGATTATGGAGCAGGAAGAGATCCGGACAGCCAGTCTGGAAGAACGCCTGGCTGCTGCTGTCCGTTGTGCTGAATGGGGCTATAGACTTGCCTTTCATTTTGATCCGATTATCTGGCATAAGGGTTGGCAGGAAGGCTACCGGACAACCATTCAACGACTGTTTGCAAAAGTGCCTGCTGATTGCATTGCCTGGATCAGTCTGGGAGCCCTGCGTTACCTGCCTGCCCTGCAGCCTATTGCTGCGGAACGTTTCCCGCAGTCGAATTTCTTTTATGAGGAATTTGTTGAAGGTCTGGACGGTAAATCTCGCTACTTCAGGAGCCAGCGGGTGGAGATGTATAAGCTAATAGTTGATGAGCTGGCCCGCTTTGCTGATCCTCGTACCTGTATCTATTTCTGCATGGAAAGCGAGAATATCTGGAAGGAGGTGTTTGGCTACACCCCCACAGAACGAGGCAGTTTACCAGCCATGTTGGATCGCTCGGTGTGCGATATGCAGGAACAACCTCATGCTGTTGCTCTCAACCTATAAGGTCATCAATTCGGATATCGGGATTACGTTCCTGGATAACACGTCCAAAAAGGTCCCATAGGTATTCCAGGCAGTGTGATGCCTCCCTGCCTGGATTTTTCCATTGGAACCGTGACCGTTGGGGAGAATAGGGATCCCCGATTTCAATGATAAACAGGATTTCTCTGCTCATGGTACAGAACGGTGACTGCGAAGGCTGGATAACAGGAAGAGTGATTGAGGAAAGTGCTTCCAGCACCTTCTGATATCCTTTTCTGTTCATCAGACAATCCGTTTTTCGTTTCTCTCTGATGACGCAGGCATTAAAGACAGTTTCCTGTTCACTCCCGTCAGTAATGGGCATGGATACTGCTATTGTCCGGGTAAAAATAATGCCATCTTCTCTGACCCTTACAGTTATCGACATCCTGCGGGGCCATTCGTCTTCAAAAGAGAGCACACGGTAGCGTTCGCCTGCCTTCTTTATACGTTTCTCCCACCCCTTGGGTAAAGTGGTCGATTTTCTTGTGGACATGCCTGGTGGTGGCCCTTACCTCTTTCGCATCAGGCAGTGCCAGAACCTCAGTGGCTGAGGTTGCTTTGGGGAGGTCTTGAGCACGGATTCCAGAGACAGGATCTCAAAAGCGGGTTCCACTGCAGAGCATATCTCTGTGGCTGACAGTCTGGGAGGTCCCTTTCCTTCCTGTGACATTTGGTCTTTGTTGCCGATCAGACTCAACCAGAAGCCGCCCGGTTTCAGATGAATTGCAGCCTGGCGGACAAAGCTCCTGCGCTCCTCTTCTCCCTCTGTACAATGAAAACAGCCTCGGTCAAAGAGCAGGTCGTACTGGCCTGCCGGGGTACAGGTCAGGAAATCAGTCTTTATCAGGCGACACAGCACCCCATGTTCCGAGCACCGTTTTTCCGCCAGGGCAACAGCCTTTTCCGAAATATCCATCGCTGTCACCTCCACACCCTGTTCTGCCAGCCAGACAGCATTGGTTCCGGTGCCGCAACCAATATCCAGGGCCTTGTTCGGCGTTTTGGGCCAGCTGGTGATCATGTTGATCAGAGCTGTCTCTGGCATGCCGCTGTCCCAGGGGAGGTCATCTTCGTTGTAGCGTTTGTCCCATTCTTTTTGTTCTGTCATGGTACTCCTTTTTTTTACTGGTACATATTTTCCAGGCTGGGGTTTAGGTACCAGCCATAGAGTTATTTCTCTTTCTGCCTCAGAAGACCTCCCTACTCAAAGGCGTGAAAGGTCTGCATGAAGCGGCGGTCAATCCAGTCCTTAATAAAAAAGGCCAGTCGTCCACCAAGGACAATAGACCACTTGCTCAGGATACCTGTGCCATCCCCCAGATTGAAGATAAGCAGGTATTGCCCTCCTGGTTCAAAGGGGCGTAAGGGTTCCCCGCTGAGCGAGGCCATCAGGTTATGTTTGAGCACAGGATTCTGGCGGACAGCATAGACTCCCACCTTGTCCAGAGGTGTTTCCTCATAATCAATACAATCACCACCGCCAAAGATGCCTTCATACTTGGTACTTTGAAGATAGCGATTCACCAGCATCCCGCCCTGAGGGCCAGTGGGAAGGCCAGATCCAGCAATAATCTTATTTGGTTTTACCCCAACTGCAACAAAGATGATATCAAAATCATGGGTTGTACCTTCAGTATCTGTCAGCTGACCTGTTTCTATATTTTTGATGCGGCTGTTTTTTAGAACCTTTATTGAGCGGGAAATAAGAGAATCTGTGGCCCGTTGACGAACCTTTGTTGGGTGAGAGGGCAGGAGGGAACGGCCTGCAAACACCGTAATTTCTGGTTCCTGCATATCAGGCTTTTGGCCAAGCCGCCAGATATTACCTGCTATTTCAACTGCGGATGGGCCACCACCCACCACTGCGATCTTGATTTTTTTTTGCGTGCCTAGTTCTAAGATCCGTTTTTTCGCCCTGTAGAGTCGTTCAATGGGTTTTACCAGGAAAACATCATCAAGTGGTCCTTGAACCAAGGTGTCTGGAACCTGGCTGCCAAGATTACAGGAAAGAACATCAAAGGGGATAATTTCTCCAGAACTCAGTGTTATGGTATGTTCAACAGGCTGAATGTCAGTCACCTTAGCCTGTTTGAAAACCCCGCCTTTTTTCTCCACTATATGACGGGTGGCAAAACGGATTTTTTCAGGAGTATAGATGCCGCCCAGCATTCCTGGTCCCATACCTGAATAATAATGATGGATATCCGGGGCAACAACAGTGACCTCAAAGCCCTTGGTCACAAATTCATCCAAATGGACCAAGGTCAGCATATGGGCATGACCACCGCCAGCAATCACCAGTTTTTTGCTCATGAAATGTCCTTGTTTAACGTCTTTTTGCGTTTATGCAGTTTCGTCCAACAGGTCGCCCAGCAGTTTGAGATGCGTTCGTTCTTCTTCAGCAATACGGAGAAGAGCCTGGCTTGCTTCTTTCCAGGGGCAGTTATCAGCAGCTCGGAGATAGAGGTCAAGGGCCTGGGCTTCAATCCCCATTGCCAGGGAAATAACTTCGGCAGCAACAGAAAAATTTGTCGGATAAAGGGTAAGGTATTCTTCTGTTGTCAGTCCGCCTTCCATTGCCTGGGTTTCGGTGCGGCGCTCAAAGGCATCTCTGTTCAGCGGCGATGCAGCGATTTTTTCATATTCAGAATAAATTTGATCCTGATGTTTCTTCTCTATTGCGCTGAGCTTATTAAACAGGGCCTGTACTTCCTCCTGACTGATCCGTTCCTGCACTGAGGTATAAAAGTCCTGAAGTCCGGCCTCCAGAGCATAGGCAACCAGCAGCACATCCTCGGTTTTTTCTTTGCCTGAAAACAGGTACAGGCCGGTTTCCGCAGTTCCGACAGCAGTATTGCTGTCCCAGGCCTTGATGCCACCTGTCATATTGATGACTTCGGTAAATCCTTTACCTGCCAACATCTGTGCAGCAACCCGGCTGCGTCCGCCAATGGCGCAGTAGACCAGGGTGGGTTTTTCAGGGTCCAGTTCCTGGCTCCGTTCTGCCAGCTCCGCTACTGGTATGAGCTTGGCTCCGGGAATATGCCCGTTGTTATATTCACCAGGTTGGCGAACATCAACGATATTGTACTGATCCGGGGAAAGATCTTTGAGATATTTTTTACTTTCTGGTGCATTGAGTGATTGTACCGGGGTGAGGAATTGTTTCCAGCGCATATGTTACCATTTTTTAAGGATGAGAAGGACGAATGGTTGCACAAAGCACAAGCTATGCGTTGTGTAAATCGTTGTGCAAATTTCTTGAAATGAAGTGGGCTTGCCTGCTGGAAATGCTGGGGGAGAAAAAAACAGCAGGATATGCTACCCCCTCCTTCATGAATAAATCCAGTTAACTGTAACGATATTTAATCCTATAACCCGATACAGGCTTTGTCAAGGTTATCTTTATTTCTTTGTTGCGATAACTTTCATTCTTCCATTCTTCCGTTCTTTCATTGGCCCTCTGGAACCTCATGGTAACAGAAGGCCTTGTCGTTATGGACTTTATCTTTTTACGTGCATTTAATACGGTCTCTTACCAGCCATATTGCCCGCAGGTGAGTAGCTGCATACCCATATCTGGGATTTATCATCACAGACTGATCTGGCACAGCCTACCTCGGTTGTCTCTTTCCAGACCACCTGGGTGTAATGGCCGCAGACACCAGAGCAACTATTATCAGAGTACTCGTAGTATTTGATTTCATTGCCCCAACTATTGGTCACTTCTTCCGGGCTGGTATCTTGTAACTCTTTCTGCCCGTCAGACCAGATAAGCGGGCTGGCCTTGAACAGGTTTTCACCGTAGCCATTATGACTGTGGTGGAATCCACAACCATCCTCCTTCAGTGTATCAGCCCAGTCCTGTGCCACATTAACCAGTTTTTCTGACCATGTGAGTTGCGGGACACCGACCTGGGAACGCCAATGATTATGGGCCGCTGTCATGGCAGTTGGATCAACAGGGGCTTTTTCATTGGGCTGTTCTTCATTGTTTGGCCTGTTCTGGCCAGGCTCCTGTTCTTGTGAAGATTCACTGGCTGGACCAGGCTGGATCTCAGAACCTGTTAGAGGTCTTTGGGCTTGCGTTGTAGCGCATCCTGCCAGGATGACAGCAAAAAGGATAATGGTTAATGTCGTCTGTCTTTTGTGTTGGTGTAGATCTCCTTGTGTTTTCATGAGACTCCTCCTGGTATTGCAGAAGCAGGCGGCCCGGCTGTCTCCCCTCTGGAGACCCGTGGCTTTCCGACACCGCCTCACGACGGCTGTGGCTGTGTTCAAGTTTCCCGAGCCGAACACCAGAGTTCGGCTCTGACCAGAATGCTTTGTACCCGCTATTAAAGAGCTTTGTTCGTTTTTCTCATCTCTTCTCTCTTTTTCCTCTCCCTTGATAAGGGGAAGGGCTGGGGATGGAAATCAAAGACGGGCCACAGCGACCCATTGCTGCCGTCCATTGCCAAAGGGAGGATAACTCGCTCTGGTCGGTGTCCGTTTATGCCAGTCAGTTACAGAAGCCGGTGTTTTTCCCTTTCTGCCGTATCCGTGAAAGAGTTCATAATGCACTACCTGTCCGGATGCATCTTTATGGACATTAACGACGATCCCAAGGTGAGCAATGCCTTTTTGAGGGTTGAGCAGTTCCTCTACAGAGAATTCTCTGTATTGAGATCCGTTTTTTCCAAAAAAGAGCACAGCTCCTGGCTGAAGCAGGTCAGTGCTGTCAACAGCATTTTTGACCAGCTGCAATTTTCCCTGCTCATGATACCAACGAGCAATATCTCTGGAGTCACGGTATTTTTCAAGAGAGGGGAATTTCTTTGCCGGGCATTGGTCTTTCAGCCCCTGTACAACACGGTGAAAAATGCCAGAGCAGTCTGTTAAGGGTTGGGTAGCGTATAAGAGTGATTTCTTTTCCAGTGTATTAACAACTTCATGGAGTGGACCGGAGACATCATTCAGCCAGCATTGTGTTGACTGTTCTCCATAAGTGGTTTCTGGATAAGTGCTTTCCGGCAGAGTCGTTGTTAGTGACTCTACCATGACCCGTGGTTCTGATATGGTGGTGGGTTGTTCAAAAGGGATGGCCCAGACAAGATCTTTTATGGCAGGATCTGTGACCTGTTCCATGAGTGGAGTACCAGAATGTTCTCCGATGGTAAGGGTTTTTTCCTCCTGAAGTGCGATTTCGGTTTGGCTGTTTGGCAGGTTCTCGTACTGTACCTGCAGATCAGTCAGCTTCTCACTCCCGCAGCCTGTAAGGGCGATAGCAGCAAGAAAGGCACCTGTAAATGCGATCAGTCCTCTGTGTTCATAAAAATCTCCTGTGGTTTTCATGGTGTCCTCCTGGTATTGCAGAAGCAGGCGGCCCGGCTGTCTCCCCTCTGGAGACCCGTGGCTTTCCGACACCGCCTCACGACGGCTGTGGCTTGGTTCAAGTTTCCTGAGCTGAACACCAGAGTTCAGCTCTGACCAGAATGCTTTGTACCCGCTGTTAAAGAGCAGTATTGCTTTACTTATAAAAAGCATAATGCATGCCAAAGACAGGGATATGGATCGTGTTTCTCGATTTTGTGCTATTTCTGCTGTTTGTATCTGATTAGCAAGGAGTAGTTATTCTTTACTGTGAATCTATATCCTTTTTAGTCTTGAAGGGTATATATTTTTTTTGCAAAAGTTGATTAAAGGCTGACAAAAAATGTCAGTCAAGAGCAAACGAGGGCATGCCTGGATATTTTGTAAACAGTTTGGCTTGATTTTTATTCATAATTGAACAATTATGATCTTGTGGCTGTATAATTTTTTTACAGTGCTTCATCTTATGTTGCATATAAAGCCAGTGAGGAGGGCACGGTGGAAAACAAGGAAAGTTATACAAGGGGGGCAGCGTTCTAAAGGCTTTGCTTTTTTGTCAGGTAAGCAATCAGTCGGGCCTGCATTGAGCAGCAGCAGAATTACCGCCGAATCCAAATCTCAACCCGGCGATTCTTTTCCCGCCCAAGAGCTGTTTCATTAGACGCAACAGGTGCCTCTTCACCAGCACACACAATCTCATGGACCCGTATCCCGCGGGAGGTAAATTCTCTCTGTACACTCTTTGCCCGCTCACAGGACAGCTTATGATTTTGCCAGTAATCCCCCTTGTTGTCTGCAAAACCTGCCAGGATAATCTGAGGTAGTTTGTTCTCCCAAAGAAAATCCACAATTCTATGCTCCAGATCATAAAAGGCCTTGCTGTCCAGCTCATTTTGTGCGTTTTTGAAGCGGATATTACTGGAAAGCCGCTCCGCACGTTGAATAGCATTCAGATATCTCTCAAGGACAGCTCGATTCTGTGATTGGTCGAAGTCTCCAGGATTTCCTCCTTGTGTCGAAACCGTGAGTTCCACAAAATGATGTTTTTTAACATACTCCTGTCCTTCTTTTTGCAAGGCAAAAGAAACAAAGCGGCGGGTATATTGGTTATCCGGATTGGCAGGTGTATAAAAATGCAGACGACGTGTCAGCGGATAATCCTCTGTGGAAACAGTAAAGACATTTGGCCGGATCGCCATGCCGCCGTCAGAGACACCAAGCACTTTATTGGAAGCTACATAGGGCAGGCCTGTATATCCGATGCCATTGACATCCCGATCCACAGCCTGCGAGAGTTCTGTGTTGGCATCAAAACGTGCTGCTGAGCTGCTTAAGGAACATTTTTTGCCAAAGACAAGGCTTTTAAAGGTGTCATGAGTGCCAGATGCCTCATCTCGTGCATAGAGATTGATCTTTCCTGGCGTACCGTTCAGTTCACTCCAGTCTGTGATTTTGCCACAGAAGATATCCCGAAGCGTGTCAACATCAATATTCGAGGCCACTGGATTGGCTGCATTAACAATAACAGCCACCCCATCCAGAGCCAGGACATGCTCTGAGGCAAGGCCTGTCATATCACCGAGAAAGGAAAGCTTTTTGACCTCTTTCTCTTTGATTTTTCTGGAAGCCATGCCTATGTCACATTGTCCTTGCTCAAGCCCTTGGAATCCCGTTGTTGAACCATGCGCCTTGATCTCTATAACCTGCACCAGATTCTGTTCTGGAAAGGTTCCCTCAATATTCATCTCTGTATTGGCTGCAAGATTCACCTGTTCCACAGAGACCGCCCCCATCTTGATTAAAAAGGCCTTTGCCAGATCAGGAGCAAGTTTAGCACCAATGGTATTTGAACCATGAAGACGGAGTATAGTTTTCTTGGTTTGTGTGGCTGCACTACAGGCATCCAAGGTTATACCCCAAAACACGACAACTGCCAATCCTGCCAATATTGCAGTATATACTGTGTGTATTGCACATAGGTTTCGATTTTGTTGCTGTAAGGGGATTACGCCTTCTGTTCCCAATCTTTTTAACATACTCTTCCTTATGCTATCGTATTCAATAAATTGAAGTGCCGGGTGACTCTCATGGAGTCGAGCCAGCAGGAGCAGGTTCACTCTTCATAGAATCCAGCTCAGTGCCTGCTACTACTCTCAGTTGAGATCCCTCTTCTTTTTTCACCTGCTGATAGAATGCACAGTCCAGGCAGGCAATACTTCTGAGTTTATAGAGTACCTGCTCTGTGTTAGTATATATATTCCCCGTTATAATCCAGCAACAACGCCCTCCATTTATACCATTATGCACACCGTCAACTCGTTGCTCGACCGCAACAGGACAGATACCCTCAGCAGTGTTTGAACCGCCTGGCTCACGACCACAGTTTGTAAACTCCCAGCAATTTACATTTCTTCTCGACATTTCTTCACCTCAATCATAACTCACTTTATTCCTTATCTATCTTAAGGGTTTATAACACCTCTCTGTTAGCCTCTTGTTAGCATTCTGTTATTTCCTTTGGATAAAGAGAGCAAGAGGAGGAGGTGATGTTGCCTGAAAAAGACTCAGGCCAGACCGTGACCGATACTGATGATAACAGGCCCGAGCAGATCCGCTCTTCAGGAGAGGATGACGCATGAGTTACTGTCCAACGTCATCCATCAGGCGTGTCTGATGGCGCCGCCTGCATGGAATTGTTCTGCGATTCCTCTTGCCTGATTCTTTGTTGCTTTCGATTCAAGGAGATGATGCCCAAAGGCAACAGGATGCCGTAGGGAATCCACATGTACCATCGGTATGAATTGGGCAAGGCAAACAACAGCCCAAGAAAAATGAAGATCGCGACCCAGCACACGACTGCTGACTTGGTCATGAATGCACGCTCTCGCGGACCGTTGGTGTTCTTGATGCTCCAATAGGTTCCGATCATCCCTCCAGCAATTCCGGCAATTCCGCCAATGATTCCTCCTATGATCCCTGGATGCATAATTTCAATCTCCTTTTGAGAATGTTGCTCATCAGCAGCACGGCTTTTTGCGGCGGCTACATTAGCCTTGCCAGGCAAGATTATTTCTTGCAAGTTGAAAGACCAAAGGGTAAGTAAGCTGGGCACCAACCTATTGCTGCTGTAAAAATTGGAAGAGCACCGATTGCTCCCCACCATGATTGAAAATAGAAGCCAACGGCAATAATTCCAATTCCAAGAATTACTCGTACAATACGATCTGATTTTCCTACATTACATTTCATTTGATTCTCCTTTTATGCGAGATTTAAATTTTCGTTAAGCATTGGCGTTGCGTTCAATTGCGCTAACAGCGCTTAATAAGCGGACACTTTCCATGCTATTGACGTATTCCGATATTAACTGGTACCCAAACTCTGCTTGGGTATCCGGGAAATGAAGCGGAGCTTCAGAAAAAGCAGTTCCCAAGCCGGAGCTCGGGAACCAGATAAAGGGTGTATGAAATGCACCCTGCAAGGCTCTGGTTAAACTCTTGACCGGGATCAGGCCCCGCTCTCCACCTTGAGCACGTCCACCAGTCTTCCGCCGTAATCATTACGGATCATCTCCATCAGCTTGCTGTACTTCTGCACGGTCAGATCCAGGCTGGTCAGGCCGGAGCCAGTAAAGCCGGGCAGAGTACAGGGGCTGTTGCTGCTCACCCGGACAGGCTCGCCCTGTTCCCCGTTCTCGCGCATATCCAGCAGATTGAAGAAGAGCAGTCCTTCGTGCAGATCCTGAACAACCTGAATACGCACCATCTCTTCCGCAGCCAGATTGCCACCGTCCACTGTGACATAAGGCGTATTGGCGCTATTGGTTAGGATGCCGTCGCCATTGCCCAGGGTGATGCTGAGCGGAGTGCGCAGTTTGCGGCCAAAAGTACCGGTGCGGACCGTACCGTGCTCGGTGTACTGGGTGCTGATGGATACTGTGTACTCATTGTTCCACGGGTTAGGCTGGGCCGGGATGTCAGGCACCAGCAGGATTTCACTGTTAGAGATGGAGGCAAAGGTGGTCTGCTTGGTCTGACCACTCCGGGTGCCCTGGAGAACGCAGGAGCAGTCCGGGTCATCTTCGTTAAAAAAGAGATTATTGCCGGTCAGGTGCAGCACGCCGTCCGGGTTGAGCACATCGGTCAGCTTGAGTTTGGTGTCTTCTGCCGAGGTGATCAGCGGCTGTTTTTTGCTCATGGGCAGCCGTTCCAGCCGGGCCTCTTTGCGCACCTTTTCCACAAAGGGCCGGGTGGCATAGATGTTGACATTGATCAGATCCTCGTCATCAGGCAGGGGAGAATCCGGGCTGTCCAGCCTGCCGCTGATGGTGAGATGAAAGCTGAAGGCATCTTCCAAAGTTACCCGGTTGCCGTTGATCAGCTGTGTCTGAACCCACTCCATCATCAGGGGGGCAAGAGAGCGAACCAGCTCTGCGTTGTAGTTGGGATTCAGGGCCGAGATGTCAGCAGCCATTTCATCGTAGCCAGGAGTATTATGGGGCACAACCTGGGCGCGGTGGGATCGGGGGGTGGTCAGGGCGTTTTCTACTGGTTTCCATTGAACGTTTGACATGAGGATCCTCCTTTAAAGTGATGGGTAAATGAGGTGGGACAGAGCTATTTGTGGCAGATTACGGTACTCTTTCAGCTTTGTCAATGGAATTATTGTCTATTCTCTGGAAATGGGGAGAAAAAGGAGGAGGGTGCGGTGATTCCCGGCAGGAGGATGCAGGCATGCTTATGGGGAGGATACTACTATGCTCCTGAAGAGGATACTACTATGCTCTTGAGGAGGATACTACTATGCTCTTGAAGAGGATGCAGGTGTGCTCTTAGGAAGGATGCTAGTCACGATGTGTGACATCTGCTTGTTTTGGTGCTTGTAATGCCAGTTCAAATTTCACAACTTTTAAAACGTGTTTTCATGTCGTTTTTTTACTTGCTTAATCCGGTGAATCTGTTAAGCTTTAAGAAACAGGCGGGGTTTGAGTACCTACCCTATGAAGAGGGTATTACAACCCACAAGGGCGACCAGCCGGTCGCCCCTACGGTGTTCACCGTTAACCAAACACAAAACCTTGTGTTGCCCTCAACAATTCCATGCGGTATATATTAAATAGGCAGCAAGGTACCTTGGGATAAGCTGGGCAGCCCGGCATCAACTCTGGTATATTCATTCAAACTTCTGATAATGTCACGAAAAGACACATATCATGATGTTGTAAAACACCTGCTTACACAAGAAGGGTGGACAGTCACTCATGATCCCTAC
The DNA here is from genome assembly GCA_011389815.1 of Desulfobulbaceae bacterium. GTDB lineage: Bacteria > Desulfobacterota > Desulfobulbia > Desulfobulbales > Desulfobulbaceae > Electrothrix. The sequence continues at coordinate 68,696 of JAABTP010000001.1, forward strand.
ATATTCGGAACTGACCCTAGGCTGATAGCCGACCTGGGAGCGGAGAGAGTGATAGCGGCTGAACGTAGATGTGAAAAGATTGTTGTCGAGATCAAGAGCTTTTTACGTACATCCCAAGTTGTCGATCTGGAGGATGCTGTCGGCAAGTACAGTGTGTATAATATTTTTCTGAAACAGCAGGAACCAGACAGGACACTATGGCTGGCAGTTCCACTTCACGCAGCTGAGAACATACTCAGTCGGGAGGTGGGACGGGTCACGCTCGAAACAATGAAGATTCCTGTCATCGTCTATTCATTAACCGGGGAGGAGCCTCTGATATGGAAACTTCCGAAGAGTTCTACAGAGAGTGCGTAAAGAAATTTCTGGCATCATACGAATCTCTGAAAACAGATGATTCGCATATAGAACTTGTCTTTGATGATGAACGGATGCGGTATATGGTCGTCTGGGTCGGATGGCGAAAACACAGACGGATTCACGAATGCGCCATCCATATTGATATATACAACGGAGACGTAGTCATTCAGCGGAATGACACAGAAGATATGCCGGACGAAGAACTGGTAAAAATGGGTATTCCAAAATCACGCATACGCTCAGAGATTATTCCTCCGGAAGCCCGGTTCTGTTTTGAAGAAGGAGGGTGTGAAACAGTGGATTGAGTTTGTTCCCGCCATAACCCACGTGCGCTTTCCCTCAGTTTGAGTACCTACCCTATGATTTGAAACCTCTTGCCCTGTCCCAGCGCATCAGGTAGCATAAAGGAAAGCGTCAGGCGACCAGTCTCCCCGCATTCAGCTTGAGCACACCCCTGAAGACTATTTCCCAAGGAGGCCCGAACATGTTAGCTTTACGTCAGGTTCATGCGAACAGGAATCATGAGCTTCTGATTCGCCTTCCACCGGAGTTTGCTGCCTACAGAGAAGTGGAAATTATTATCCTGCCCGTAGAACCCAGCAATAACAGCAAAACGCTCTCCACAAAGGAATTTATTAAACGTTTCGCAGGCTCCATCCCGGATTTCCCAGAACCGGAATCTCCCGGTCCATTGCAGGAACGTGAGGAATGGACGTGAACTACCTTCTGGATACGAATGTCTGTATAGGTTTTTTTAAGAGAATGATCTTCTGATTGCTGCTGTGGCCAAAGCTTGCACCACCGCAACAGGACAAGAATACTCAGGGTGTTACCCTGAGCTGAATAGATATAGCCCCTTCGGGGCAATGCCCTGAAAGGGCAATATATAACCAGGCCGGGGTAACACCCCGGACTCTTTATTGAGTATTCGATATAGAATAATTGATATCTGAGTGCCTGCCCTGAGAAGAGGGCGCAAAGACCCGTAGGGGCGACCGGTCGGTCGCCCCTGCATGTTATCCTGCCACCAAAGTAGACATACGCTCTGATCTCACCCCGTAGATCATTCCTTCTCATTCAATTCACAACATGCCTGCCCCCCCTGTATCCAACGACAGATCGGGTATACCTACATCCTCAAAACAGGTGCTGTCAGATATATCCAAATCAGAGAAAGATCACCTAACATGATTTCCAGAGCCAGGAAATTGACCGTTGTGGTCATGGCCTTGCACAGGAAGTACGGATGAGCTGCACCTTACAGCTCACACTAACAAAAAATTCACCCATCTCTATTCATTTTGTTATAAAAAACAAACCCTTTTCTCATTAAACCATAATCTTCCCTCTTTATTGTCTGGGTGCCTGGACAAAATGGCACCTTAGCGGCTGTTGCCTGTCCGATAAATGGTAAGGCTTCAGCCTGACATCTCATTTTTAGGAGGGAAAAACAATGGAAGACGTATCGAAGAAGCTGGGCAAAATTGCCCTGGCTGGATCATGTATGATTGCCGGACTGGGGCTTGCCGCATCAGGAGCAATAGCTGCATCGTCCATCGACACCTGGAACATTTACTACGGTCACCTGCATAACCACACCACAGTTTCTGACGGAAGCGGTTCACCGGATCAGGCCTACAGTACAGCCAAGGCTGCGGGGCTGGACTTTTTCAGCACCGCTGATCATGCGGAGTCTACAACAGACAGTGAGTATACTACGGTAAAAAATACAGCGGATACGTACAACGAAGACGGCATATTCACAGCATTCTGGGCCTTTGAGTGGTCAAGCGGCACCCACGGTCATGTCACCATAGTTTATGCTGATGATATCTGTCGGGCAACAGAATCAGCAACAAATACCTTCAGCGAATTAATGGCCTGGCTCTCAACCCGTGAAACTGTTGCTATCTTCAACCATCCAGGCCGTGAGTCCCAGGCCTTTGAGCATTATGATGGTGCAGTGAGTGACAAATTCGTTGGTATGGAACTGTGGAACAAGCAGGACTTCTTTGATGTCTACTACTATAACGATGGCTTCCATACCAATGATGGCGGTATGGGCCATTATGACGAAGCCTTGCTTCGTGGTTGGAGCATCGGTGCAGGCGGTGCTGAGGATAATCACGGCACAGACTTTGGAACCGATTCCACCTATGCCATGGCTATTCTGGCAGACAATCAGACACGTACTGATCTGTACAGTGCCATGAAGGCCCGTCGGTTCTATTCTACTGCTGATAAAAACCTTTTGCTATGGACGGCCAGGTTATGGGTTCAGAGATTGAAGGCGGCAGCAACAGCGTCACCATCAAGGCAAACGATGGAGGGAACGAGATCGTTGATACTGTTGAACTCCTGAAGAATGGCGTCGTAATCAACACCTGGTATCCGAACTCCTCTGCCCCGGTTATTACCGACACGGTAACCAGTGCTGATGGCGATTACTTCTATTGCCGTATTATGCAGGCGGACGGTGATGAGGCCATTTCCTCTCCAATTTACATTGCTGGCGGCGCGCCTGTTGATAACGATGGGGATAGCTACTACTCAGATGTGGATTGTAACGATAATGATGATCTTATCTATCCAGGTGCAACCGAATCCTGCACAGATGGTATAGATAACGACTGTGACCAGACCGTAGACTGCAACGACTCTGACTGTAGCTCTGCTCCGAGCTGCCAGGTCGATTGCTCAGTATACACCAATAAAGGTACCTGTGATAAGGAATCATATTGTTATTGGGATAAGTCAAGCAAGACCTGTCTAGGTCATTAATAAAGTTAGCATTATACAAATACGCTTTGCTTGTTCTGAGCAAAGGTTAGAGGCTGTTACGCTTATATTCAACCCATCTCCGATATAAGCAAAACGGTGGGGCGGGCCATTGGTCCGCCCTTTTTGTCTTTTCAAACAGCTTGCGGCTTGTTAGTTGGATTGTATCTCTATCTCTTTCACCGTAGGTTTTGGCATATCCTTTCTCGGCATAGTCACGGTCAACACACCCTGGTTAAAGTCTGCCTTGATATGATCCTGATCAGTGTCTTGCGGAAGCGGGAGTACACGCTGAAACGAGCCGTAATAGCGTTCCTGCCGATAGAAGTCTTGCTGCTTTTCCTCCTTTTCCTGCTTTTTCTCTCCGCTGATAGTCATCACGTTATTGGCAACTTCGATCTTAATATCGTCTTTCTTGGCACCGGGTACCTCAACAGTGATGGTATATTCCTTATCATTTGCAGCGAGATCTGTCATGGGTCGGAATATTCCCCCGGAAGTTTGGAAAAAGGGTCGGCCCATATCAAACGCAGAAAATCCGAAATCGCGGAAGGTCTGATCAAAGAGCCGATTAATATTGCGGTGAAAATCCCTTAGCGGACCAGCAAGTTCATCCTGATCTTTCTTGCTGTCGTTCCCTTGTATCGGCACGTTGTTACTGCTCTTCTCCCCTGCCTCCTGGTTCGGTTTACTGCTCTTCAGCTTCTGGGTCATTACATCGGGTGAGTCAGCCGAACTTGCTGCATAACTCATCGGTGTAATTGGCAAGATGAGATGAAGTGCTATAATTCCTGTAAATACCAATCCCTTTGTCTGCATTCGGCCATTCATTGCTGAACCTCCAGAATAAAAACGAATTAAAATCAAAGAAAAATAAGGGAGGTAAGGAACTCGTAAGTCCCTTACCAATGCCTCCTGTGCGCAAGCACTGTTATATATTAAACGGTTTTGATGGCGATCTGCCGGACATCAGCTTTTGGTAAGGCCTTTCTCGGCATGGTTATATTAAGCACACCTTGTTTAAAGGTTGCCTTAATACCGTCTTGATCCGCATCTTCCGGCAGAGAGAGTATGCGCTGGAACGAACCGTAAAAACGTTCCTGCCTATAATAACTTTTCTCCTTCTCCTCTTTTTCCTGTTTCTTTTCCCCGCGAATGATCATGGTATTCTTCTCAACTTCAATCTTGAGATTCTTTTCATCTACGCCGGGTATCTCCACGTTAACGATATATTCGTTCTCGCTTGCGCTCAGATCCAAGGTCGGTTTAAGCATACCGTTGGCCATGTTCGAGAGGCGGGGTGGACCCATTCCGAATTCTCGGAACATCTGCTCAAATCGCTGATCCATTTCATTATGCAACTGACTGAACAGCTGGGGAAAAGCCCCTATACCCTCCTGTGCGGTTTTTTGTTGCACCGGCACCGTGGCACCGGTGTTCTCTTCCTCTTTTCTGAACCAATTCCAGGGAACCCATTTTTTGATATCCATATCCATAACACACCTCGTCATATCCTTGGTTAACGAAAAAAGCACCCACTTTCAGTTCATATCTACAACAGATCAGTTGACTTTCACTTCAATCTGCTTGGGCTTGGCCTGCTCCATTTTAGCCAGTGTCAAGCTGAGTACGCCATTTTTGCAGGCCGCTTCCACCTTATCCACATCCACATCCTGGGGCAGGGTGAAGTTTCTGATAAAAGTGCCGTATCTGCATTCGGTTCTGTGAACCTTCTTGTCCGTTGTGTCGTTCTTCTTTTCTCCCTTAATGGTCAGGATGCGATCATCAATGGAGACCTCCACATCATCTTTTTCCACACCGGGGAGTTCGACTTTTAAAACAAAGTCATTTTCTGATTCAAGTATATCAACAACAGGTGCCCATTCTCTTGTTTCAACAGCTCCGTTTCCATCTGCAGTTGATTTCTTCCTTGCAGGCATTGTGTAATTATTAAACAATGCCTCCATCTCACGGAAAGGATCCCAAATACTTACGTTCATAATGCCCTCCTTGTTTGTTTAATGATAAATAATGCTTTGCATGAGTTTTCTTTATCATCACTATTGATGATCTAGTGTTATTGTTTAATCAAAATGTAAGTTCAAGTATTGTTTATGTCAAGAGATGTTGTTTATTTTTTGATTATGCAATAACATAAAATTCAATGTATCTTGTATGTAAAGTCTATTCGTTTCCGTTTCTGATTGAATAAATAAGTACGGTGAATAGTCTCGTCAAGGGGGAATGAAGAAAAAAATACATAATGGAACCATGACAGGTCATATGGTAAATGATATGAGGTTTTTTAGGAAGGATATGGAACAAGGTGAAAAAGGAGGGGAAACGAGTGGAACCGATGTCAGAGATACTATGGCAAAGCAGAGCACTATCTATATGCTGCTTTATCTGGATTGGTTACAGGTCGGAATTGCGGGTTTGTAGGTAAAAAAAACGGGCAGGTCGAAAGCGCCAGGCTAAACCGGCACAGAGTAGGGGAAGATTTCAGCCACGTCTGTTTCTATACGCACTGTCGGGCCACCGAAACTCTTTCTTTTCGGTCCGACTTTTCTCAGTTTTAAGCTCTTTAAATCGTACTCTGGACGAAGTTCATCATCCGATTCTGTTTTATCCCTCTTCATAATATCTTCGTTCCCTTCGTGTTGCTTCTGAACAAGCCCTTAATCTTGAATATGATGTGCGCCGGGATTCACCGTTCAGTTCAGTAGGTCGGGAATCATTGTTATCGCATACAATGGTTGCAAAGGGGTAAGGTGCCAAAATCAGGGATGGTGATTGCGTAGCGTACTTTTCGGTTGGTGCGGGAGCGTATCCTGTACGGTCTGTGGCGATTTACTCCTCCAATCTGGCGCAAAAAGCTGTGATAAACAGATTGACTGTACCAGCGTCCTTTCCGAATCATCTCATCAAGTATCGGTCGAACAGATGGGATAAATCCCTGCTGTTTAGCCATCAACAAGACGGTCAATGTGCCGATAACATGAAGCCCCTGTTGTTTGGCGACCTGATATCCAGTCCGCTCATCAAGAATTAGGACGTCAGCCCGAAGTTCTTTCGCAAGGGTGATGGCTTCGGCTTCCCCGCGATCAAGGTCATGACACAGAAACCCCACATACAGCGTGCCCTGCACATCCCTCATCTCACACCACGGCTGGTCGATATCTTTATATCCCGGATATCTGTTTGATTTCAATTCATGCTCAACCTCTCTTGGAATCATGACCCTGCCGAAGAGAGCACCCAGAAGCGGGATATGCCCGACCGTTGCGAGCGAAATGATCGGTGTGCTGTTGGAGACGACAATCATCGCCCCTGCTCCTCCTGAAGAGACGGGGTATGTTGCGCACTCTTGATCATCTCCGCAATCAGGGTGTCATCATAATCAAAAATCGGTTCATGTGCCGCCTGGAGCTGCTGAATAAATTCCATGCGCGTATATCCGGCCAATTCAGCTGCTTTGCCCAGGCTGAGTTTATGCCGACGATAGAGCCGCAGGGCATGATGGAAGAGCATATCCTTGGCAAACTGCTCTTTCTCTTCTTTCAGCGAAAGCAATATTGAATCATCAAGTTGTAATCGTATTTCAGTAAGCATCGTGTTCCTGCCTCATATCCTGAAGTAAGTATTGTGCAACGGTGAACAGGGCACAGCGTTATGATCCTTCCTCATCATAAGGTCATCATGGGAGGATGATGGGAAATATGCAAGTTCTTTCTTGAGAAATATTTATCCTCCGGGTAAGAGAACACCGTCTCATGCCAGGGTACCCTTGTCATCACAGGCAATGGTGGTAAGGGTTAGGGGGCCGAAATGCCGAAATCAGGGATGGGGATTGTTTGCGTAAGCGTCCTTCAGGTACTTACCAGTCACATGCAGGGTGCGTTTCATGTATCATGCCTTCATGAATACGGAATTGCACTCTATGGCTATCCCTTTGGTGCGTAGAAATTAGATCGTTAATAATCTTCGCAATCTCTAGCAAATGCCTGAGCTTCAGAATACATTATAAAAAAATCTGATGAACATCCTGCGCTTCCACAGGACCAACTAAATTCTAGCCAAATAGGATTTCTCCCTGCTATATTTACTTCATAAATTTCTAATCCGAAACTAGCGAAAGTCGGCTCGCACTTTACTTTTCTAGAAACGGCTAACAAACTTTTTGAATCATGCAAGAGAGGCCCCATCTCCCGAGACAGAATATTTGTATCAATCGTGACTCCGGTTACTCCCATCCTAGGACCGTGAAGAATAATTCGCCATGGGACAGGTTCTGGTGTCTTTTTTAGCTGATGATGAGTTATCTTTCCGTTGACTGTTATAACTACCTTTCCTTCCCGATAATATGCTCCTTTTTCTTTCTCCCAATCAGGGGCTTCTCGTATCCCATCAAACTCCCATGAAATAGGGCTATTTTTCCCCGTCCCAGCATCCCATGCGAGTACGTTATATGATTCGAAATTAGGAATTGTAAAAAGTGTTAACAAATCAATAAACTCAATATATTCCGCTCTAGGATCACCTACCCTGATAGTTGTTTCTACTCTTCCAGTATTTATAACAGCGTTATCTCCAGAGCTTTGAATAACATTTCCAGAGTTTCCGGTAACGTTTACAGACTGTGACGGCTTATTCGCTGCTCTAGTTTTCGAGATATTCTCTGTCGTATCATTTAAAGGCCAAAACTGAATAACAGCAAATGCCAAGCCAACGATTGAAGCAATGCTCCCAAGAACGGCAAGTTGCTTTCCCATAGATGTTGATCCTACTTTTGATGATTAATCGCTATTGCTTATATATTGAGACAAAAAGCGAGAAACCTTCCCCTCATCACCTTTCCACTCTTATTCTGATCTTGAGAACAAGAAGAGGAAAAGCTCCCACCACCTTTCTTAATCCCCCACCCTCACATCCAGCACATCCGCCAACCGTCCGTAATACTGATCCCGAACCAGATTCACTAGGGCGGCATAGTCGGCCACATTAACCGTAAGGCTGCCGGACAGTATACTTTGCACCGCAATCAGACAAACGTTGCCGCAGCCACATGGAACCGGCGGGACAGTGCCTTTACATGATCCACTGTGAGCGACCGGGTTCCGGCCAGGATGTCGGTCAGCAGGGATTCGTCGCCTATCTCCGGGAGATCTGCGGCAGTCAGGCCATGTTCGTCCATCAGGAAGCGGAGAATATCCGCACCGGATGCATCAGGCGTTGCAAAGTGCTGCTCTTCGTAGGCAAAAAGCAGCATACCCAAAGTGTCTGTCAGATCATATAAGGGATGATTTTCGTCCTCTCCGACAATATCCAGCAGACTGTTCAGGGCTTCCGCAGCCTGTTCATACTGCTGCTCATCCCGAATCGGGAAAAAGGGAATAAGCGTATGCAGATTCCCCCATGCCGCTGTAAGCGGTTGTACAGCAAGAGTCATTGTTTCCACCTCCCACGGTCGTATTCGGCATGCGTCAGCACCTGCCGGACATACGCTTTCTGCCGGTTGAAATGAAGTGCCGCAACCAGTCGATATTTATTGCCCCCGATGTTGAACACGTAAAGGTCTCCGACTTTATCCGCACTTGGAAAAACTTTGCGCAGGGCAGCAAAGCTGACGAACCGGTTTGACTTCATGATCTTGAACCACGCATCCAAAGCTGTCTTGCTGTCAGGATGTTGCCCGGAAAATTCAAGCAAAGGTTTACGGGAAATTACATGCATATTCTCATGGTACCTGAATTCCATAATTCAGGCAAACAGTTCCGAGCTGCGGAAGATATACCCGCTTCCTCACGCCCCAACCCTCACATCCAGCACATCCGCCAGCCGTCCGTAATACTGATCCCGCACCAAGTCCAGCAAGGCGGCATAGTCATTCACCCGGACGCTCAGGCTGGTGACCGCTGATTCGGCAAAGCCCGGTAGGGTGTATTCGCCGTGCCCCGTGACGGTCACGGTCTCACCAGCAGGGCCGTCCTCGGTCATGCCGAGCAGGCTGAGGAGCAGGACGCTGTTTCTGATGTCGAAGACCGCCTGAATGCGCAACATTTCATCCGCGCTTACCGTACCGCCGGTTACGCTGACCAGAGGGCTGGTCGCATTGTTGGTCAGGATGCCGAACTCAGAGAACTCGGGTTGCCCGAAACCGGTCAGCAGCAGGGGCGAGCGCAGTCTGCGGCGGTAGGTGCCAACACGAGGGCTGCCGTGGCCAGTGGGCCGGGTCGAGACAGTGAGCGTGTATTCGTTATTGAACGGCTCATCCTGAGCAGGGATATCCGGGACCAGGACAATACTGGAATCCGAGATCGGTCCGAACTGGTACTGCACGGCCTGACCGCTTCGGGTACCCTCAAGCACGCATTCACACCCCTCGGCCTCCGGGTCAAAGGCCAGGTTGGTACCGGTGAGATGAAGCACCCCCTTGCTGTACAGCACATCGGCCAGATGGAGGCGGGTATCCTCGACACTGTCGATCACCGGCACCTTTTCAATCATGGGCAGTTTCTCGAAATGGGCCTGCTGCCTGATCTCCTTGAGAAAAGGATTGAGCACCCGAACGCTGACATGCAGGCACTCGTCCACTGGCGGTAGCGGGTCATCCGGCGATTCCAATCTGCCGGTAAAGGAGAAGCCAAAAGAGATCATGCCATTGATGGTAACTTGCTCGCCGTTGAGCATTTTTTTCAGAACGACCTGATCCAGCAGGGCCAGTGCGGTTTTGGCATCTTCCACGCTGTAGTTTGGGTTTTCTTCGTTCATTGCGATTGCCAGATCATCTGTCCCGGCTGAGTCGCGGGGCACGAAGCGAATTTTCCAGGACGGGGGAACAGTAAGATAATTGGGTTCGACACGCCATGGGATTGATTGCATAAGAGACTCCTATGTTGAGGTGGGATGTTGCGCCGAGAGGAGAATGGCGACTTTGCGCAGAGTAATTCCAGCCTGTTGCCTTGTCAAGAAGTTTTTTAGAGCGGCGGGATGGTGAGCAGGCAGGAGAAGGATACCCGATACGATTTTTCCTTGCTACGCAATGCGAATTCGTCGTGATACCCGATGCGATTTTTTTGTTATACTCAATACGAACCTGTCGTTATACACTATGTGATTCTGCCGTATCGAGTATGACGAACCTGTCGTTATATGTATAACGATGCTTGAGACGATCTCACTTCATGAATGGATTGTTCGTAATCACCCCTTACACGGGTAAAACCATACTCAGTTGCAAACCAATCCGCAAATATCTCGGATTTTTCTCCTGACCTGTCCTTGTGTCTGTCCACATGATGCCCCAGCTCATGAACAAACACATCCCTTACATAGAATGTTCTCAATGATTCTTTTGTGAACGTCCTCAACCATTGATTATCTTTTTGCGAATATAATGCACCTGCTCGTTCGTATTCCCTTTGAATATGGGGAGCTGGTAATGATTGTGAAGAAACAACCATTTGATCCTTGGGGTACGGAAAGAGAAAAATGCAATGTGCATAGTACATTCCAAAGCAAAAAAGATTGCCACGGGAAACCTTCAACTGTTTGTTTGAGCCGGATAGAAGAACAACTCCCTTTAATCCGGTAAAAAAAGAAGATGGCAAGGAATTGATAGCCGTTGCAATGTCATTGGCTGAAACCGGCATCAAAAACTTTTCATGGGTTTTTTCCTGTTTAAGGACAAGCTCATTTGAGGCATTCAATTCATCATAATATTTCTCAAAATAGGCATGTTCAGCTGCATGAACATAAGGATCAAAGGGAGTACAGTTTGTCCGTTTTGATGCAGGCCAAGAGCCGATGCGATGACCTCTATATCCTAATGGCACGACTTTAAGGCTTGGCCTTTATGAACGAGTTGTATTTATTGAGAATTCAGAAAATTAATTTAGCCACAGATGTCATAACATATTGACACGGCTATTGATTTCTTGTAATAATGAAATTTTCACATCAATAAGCTACAGAGAGACATATGACATTTTCAAAACCAATCAAAAAAATCGGTCACCAAATTAACAAGCTAAAAGCCCGCTTCTGTCAATCAGATGAATTGCCTTTCAGTGATATACTTTCCACCCCTTACATCTGCAAGGTTGTAGAAGAGGAAACCCCTGAATTTCGTAGTCGGGTTTTTACTCCTATTGTGACTTTACAAGCCTTTATTTCTCAGGTGTTAAGCCAGGATCACTCTTGTCGGGATGCGGTAGCCCGCGTATTGGCGGACAGAATCGCTCAGGATGAAACGCCTTGTTCTGAGAATACGAGTCCATATTGTCGAGCCAGAATGCGTCTCCCGGAAAAGCTGATCACGAGATTGCTGAGAAAGACCGGCCGGGATTTACATGACCAATCGGAAGAGTGTTGGAAGTGGAAAGGCCGTTCTGTTAAATTGGTCGATGGCACAACGGTTTCTATGCCTGATACCGCTGAAAACCAAGATGCCTTTCCTCATGTTCCCGGTCAAAAAGAGGGGTTGGGTTTTCCGATT
>JAABTP010000193.1 GCA_011389815.1 Desulfobulbaceae bacterium
CAGTAAACGGTGTCAACTGCTACCACGGCCATCACACTAACAGAACAATCGCAAGAATGTAATATCAGCACCCTGTCTGGTGTTCCAATTGCCATGGTGATTTGAACCAGCGTGCTAAGACTCAAATAGTGTAACGCCTTACCCCACAATTAGTTACAAAATACTGTAACGCTCCCACTCCTCCGCCTTCCATTAGTTGCAACACAAGTATCCCGCTTATTCTGCCGCTCTATCCCGCCCATAAATATTTATTTACTACCCAGCCTATCAAGCCGCTTGGCAACGCATTCATTTTTTCTATCTTTTGATTCTCATACGAATTTACGTGGAATTCAATTTTGGAGAATTAACAATGGCGAAGAAATCATGCGGGAAACGACCATGTTCTATCTGTCGTAAATGGTTCCAACCTGATGTACGGCAAAAAGGCAGGCAGAAAACGTGTGGACGTTCGAAGTGCCAAACAGAACTTCACCGCAGAAATTGTCATGACTATAACAAACGCAATAAAGAGGAATCTGCCAACAATTATTTGGAGAAAAAGTTAGAGCAGGTCAAACCGAAAACAGTAAAAGAGAACAATAAAAAGCCGCCCCCCGATTCAATTCACCCGGAAATATCCCAAAGCCCCCTGCTGCAGCCTTCTCCTTTTGTTTTACCTGTTGAGATTATCATCAAAGAATATGGCGTGAGAAATATGGTCATTATCCATTACCTGGTGAGGAAAATTATTACTCAATTGCAATCCCAAAATAGAGGAGCCCCATAGTTGCCTATCCAATTAGAGGTGTTTTTCGGGCAAACTACTCACATTGGCAGTTTAAGACGCATTGTACATATTAAGGCACTGTAATTAAAGAAGATCCAAGACGACTACTCGCGATGCTAGTTTAAGACACATCACTATGGTTAACGTAAGGTAATCATAAGGTATCTGAGACAAGTACTCCTTATGTCATTTTAAGACGCAATAGATTCCTTTGGCAGGCTTCAGTATAAAATAAAGCTCCATTTCTCTTCAATGGTGAAGAGAAAATACTGACCATAAACAACACGAGGTAAGCTATGAGAGAATTTTCATCCAACGAATTGTTTGAACTGCGAAATGCTATTCCCGTTGAGATCCTGATTCAAAACATATTGCGAGTTCCCAATAAAACCAGTGAAGGAGTTTTTCGTGTTCTGTGCCCAATATGCAATGAATTCCAGACGGGAATAAATCCAAATGTAAATTTGGTGAGATGTTTTAGATGCGAAAGGAATTTCAATGCCATTGATCTTGTCATGGAGAATCAGGGGTGTGGGTTTAGGGAGAGTGTTTTGTTCTTAAAACAGTTGCTTGGGAAACAAAATAAGGATCACTCTTGTCGAAAGGTGCAATGATGCTGGAGGACCGATTGAAGCATTTGGAAACAATCATCGCCAAAAATCAATATCGCTTTTACGAGATTGGCCAGGCATTGTTGGAAATACGAGATTCCCGTCTTTATAAACAGGCCCTTTTTACCAGCTTTGAAACATATGCGAGGTCGCGTTGGGATATTGGCCGGTCGCAGGTTTACAGGCTCATCGACGCTTATAGCGTTATTAACAATCTGTCCCCAATTGGGGACAGGTTACCTGGCAATGAAGCCCAGACACGGCCACTGGTGCCATTATCTCCACCAGAACAACGAGAGATATGGAAAGCGTTCCTCAATACAAAAGTAGAGGTAACGGCACGCAATATTCAGAATTTCATCAATGAACGAAAGACAAAAGAGGACACAGCAACTCCTGATCTTGTTGATCGAATAAGCGATGAGTATATGGCTGCTGTCGAGGAGATGTTGGTTCAAGTTAAATATGCCCTGAATGATAAGTGGCAACAGACTTCACGTCAAGCTGCGTTACTGTGGCATCGGGTTATACAGGAAAAAATAATATGTAGGGAGAGTGGACATGAAGCTAACACTTGACGAACGTTTTTACCTGTTGCTACACAAAAAGATTATGGAAAAAAAAGGTTCTGCAAAGCGACGGGCAAAAAAATATTACAAAGATCAATATCAAAAAACAGGCATCATCCCCGGCCCGTTACGGCTTGCAGAAAAAGGCATTATGGAGGGTAGGAAATGCAGTGGGCGCCCCAGATCTCTCACTGAATCAGTTCGGAAACGGTTTGTAGAAATGGTTAAAGACTCCTGTGATCACGGAAGCCAGGGGTTTATTTTTATTACCCGTAAGGCGAGAACGATAAAAAATTATCATCATTGGCTGGAGACAGAATTCGAGCGACCAATTTCTCTTATTGCACTTAGACGTTGTGTCAAACGGGAAAATCTTCAACCGTATTTGACTAAACCAGACTTTGAAGAGGATCTTTCTGAGCAATGCTGCTTCACACCAGAACCTGTATTTGATCTGATCCAGATGGACGGGTGTGTCTTTCGCTATTTTAAAATCAAAAACGACAAGGGAAATTGGCAAAAACCAAACGTCATTGAGTTCTATGACACCGGTTCGCGGTACATGCTTGTTCTTGATGCATATTTCTCAGAAAGCAGCTTAAATTCTGTGGATTTGTTCCGTCAATTTTTACTGAGCACAGTTTTTCCTCATAAAAAAATCCGTATCAGACCTGATAATGCCAAGGGGTTTCTTAATCTTAAACGAGCCATTAGCGCTTTGAATATGAGACATTCTGTACCAGGTGGATTTTACATGGAACCTGACTTTGCCAGGATTCATGCAGCAAAAGAAAAGGCACATCTGGAGTCATCTCATCGCAGTTTGCATAACTTCGAAATCCGGATCATCAAGGCATTTGAAGACCGTATCACAAAAACTGAACCCGGCTATTCATTCGCCCATGGTAAAAAGGATAAGATTACCGTCACTTTCCTCGATATCACCCTTGCTGATTTGAAAAACAGCGGACTCATAGAAGCATACCGCCATGAACATAACAGCACAAAACATTATTTTTCCGAAAATGGAAAAGCAAGTGCATGGGTTCCTGATCAGAAGCTTGATGATTATTTCAAGGAAGTAATTGACACACTGTCCTTTTCTTCGAAGGAGGTAAAAGAGTTTGTGAAGTATGGCTTCAAAAAAACAACCGCCACTGTATCAAAGAAGAAAACAATCAGATACGACAACCAGGATTATTACGTAACCGTTGGTGCCGACCTGTTCAGCCGTCATAAAAGTACACCTGTGCATATCTCACAATATCACGACAAGCTCTTTATTTTTGAGCAGGCACCCAATGGTATTCTTTTAGGAGAAGCACTGGCGCAAAAGCCCTACGAAAAACCGATAACACCATCGTGTATCGAGCCAGAGCCAAATGAACTGGAACAGATAACGAGCTTTCTTGAGCAACACAGCATGGTGGTGGATCGTCCGACATTGATTGAATATCATCATAAAGGACTCAGTCTTGCCATGGCAAAAAATGTTTTCCAGCTCAACCAAAACAGATACATCGCTTTTACGAAGAAAATAAGGCAACCGGAGAAACGAACGGGCGAAGCGGTTTTTAATGCCTTCCTTCTTGACTGTGGGAATCATCTGCGTCGGGTTCACATTGCACCCTATGCTCGCAATGGAGAAAAATAGTATGAATCGAAAAGAAGATTTTATCAATGATAATCGGCGCATTTCTTATCTGGCTGCGACCTATAACAGGATTTACCGGGGGCAGAGTGTTCTGATCGAAGGAGATTACGGGGTTGGAAAAAGTCGTTTCCTGAAATTGTTACGCCCCAAAAAACTCCACGCAGTTAGGGTTGAGTCATTATTTAATATACATGAAACTCTGGCCGCAATTCTCAAAGAGCTGAATTATGATACAAAGGCAACCTACAGGAGGACGCCAGAATACCTGAAAATGGTGTGCAGTCTTTCCAGCTGTTTTATCGTGATAGATGAGGCCAATGATATTGATCCACGGGTTTGGCCTTACATGAAACGTATTATTGATGCTGGTGTACCCGTTGTACTTGCAGGACTGCCAAAGGTCAGAACATATTTGACCAGTGAGCATCCCGACATACTCAGTCGTCTAAAAACGCTTGTGCTTTATCCCATTGTGGTGGAAGACTTCGTGCTTGAATATCAGGATATCAACCAGGAGGCCATTGAACAAATATATATGGCCACCAAGGGAGATATGCGTAAATTCAAGGAAATTTGCACGGATTGCCGCGATAAAGCCAAAGAATTAAAGTTGCCATTTGTTGATATCAATCTTGCCTTGGATTTTATTGCCGACCTCCCTCCTCAGTAAGCCGCCACCCTCCTAAACCACTCATTCATTTCTTTAAAGGCTATCTCTCAGATAGTCTTTTTTTATTTGCTCTCTGTGTTTACCCAACTTGAAAAAACCTCTAAAAAAAGACCTTTTCACTGTGTAATCAGAGGAATACGTGTGCGCGTTACACTATTTTGCAACTTAGTGCTATCTGACCCATGTCCCTATGTGGCTATTTGTACGACGAATATACAGGCAAGTCGTTAAGGCGTAGCTGTGAGAAAGCGTTACACTATTTGATTCTTATCAAACGATGCCTCAAACAGTCTTCGAACATGACGACAAACAGCAGATATTTTTTCACGACTTTTTTCAAGAGCGAGTTGCAGCTTATTTTCCCAAAAGGCTCTCTGTAGTGGCAGTCCACCAAATACCGCGTTGTCACTCAGACGAAAGGCCAAATCTTTTTCAGGTGTACTCCCGTTACATTCTGCTTGCAGTATTTTGTAATCGTTTTCTAATTGCTGAAGCCATCCTCTACGCTCAATTTCTGCGAACTCACATAGATACTTCTCCT
>JAABTP010000194.1 GCA_011389815.1 Desulfobulbaceae bacterium
AACCCGTGGCATGCCCTGAAGGAGCATCGTCCGCTGGGTGGGATTAATCGTTTACGTAAGGCGGTGTATGAGGCCAGCTTTACTGAGCGTGAACAGCGGAAGAAATAAGATATAGAATAAACTCTACAGGATGCGCTGGAAGATATTACTAGGTAGTAAGGTCATCTTTTGCCCACTATTAAAACAGTGGGCTCTTTTCGTTCAGCCCCTTCAGGCCGCAGGGGCAAGCAGTGTTCGAAAATAATCCGGCCCTTCCAGACTAGGATGAGTCTCTATTTTCATGATAAGCTTTTTATGGTATACCATGGAGGAATAAGGCAACCGAGCCTGATGCTCCTGCCCATCCCCCTGCATACCAACCTATACCGTGTTTGAACAGACCTTTAAAAATATCGACGATGTGCTCTGGAAAGAGAGCGGTTGCTCCTCAGAGCTGGATTATACCGAGCAGACTTCCTGGCTCCTCTTTCTCAAATACCTGGATGATCTGGAGCAGGAACGGGCCTTGGCAAGCGAGCTGCAAGGTCGGGAATACAGCTTTATCTTGGCAGAAGAGCACCGCTGGTCCTCTTGGGCTGCCCCGAAAAAGGCGGACGGCACCGCTGATCTGGATGCGGCCCTGACCGGGGATGATTTGATCGACTTTGTCAACAACAAGCTCTTCCCCTATCTCCAGGGCTTCCGCCAGCGGGCTGCTTCCCCTGATACCATTGAATACAAGATCGGGGAGATCTTTTCTGAGATCCGCAATAAATTCCAGTCTGGCTATTCCCTGCGCGATGCCCTGGACCTGGTGGATCAGCTCCGCTTTCGTTCCCAGCAGGAGAAGCACGAGCTGTCTCATCTCTATGAGAGCAAAATCAAAAACATGGGCAATGCCGGGCGCAACGGGGGCGAGTACTATACGCCCCGGCCTTTGATTCGGGCCATGATCCGGGTCATCCGCCCGCGCATTAATGAAACCGTGTATGACGGGGCCTGCGGCTCTGCGGGCTTCCTCTGCGAAACCCATGATTATCTGCGCTATACCAGGGACGGCAAACCAGCCAAATTGAGCACAGCCCAGCTGAACCGCCTGAAGACCGGTACGTTCTTTGGCAAGGAAAAGAAGAGCCTGGCCTATGTGATCGCTATCATGAACCTGATCCTGCACGGGATTGAGGCGCCCAATATCCTTCATACCAATTCCCTGGCTGAGAATCTGGCCCATGTGGAGGAAAAGGATCGCTATGATATCATCCTGGCCAATCCACCTTTTGGCGGTAAGGAACGCAAGGAGATTCAGCAGAATTTCACCATCAAAACCGGCGAAACCGCCTTTCTCTTTCTTCAGCATTTCATCAAGTTCCTCAAGGCCGGGGGACGGGCTGCGGTGGTGATCAAGAATACCTTTCTTTCCAATTCCGATAATGCGGCCAAGGCCCTGCGCCGGGATCTGCTGGAATCCTGTAATCTTCATACCGTGCTGGACTGCCCCGGCGGCACCTTTCTTGGGGCTGGGGTGAAGACGGTGGTGCTCTTTTTTGCTAAAGGAGAATCCACCCGGAAAATCTGGTATTATCAGCTTGATCCGGGGCGGAACCTGGGCAAGACTAATCCGCTCAATGATGGGGATTTGGAGGAGTTTGTTGAGCTGCAAGCCGGGTTTGCGGACAGCGAGAAATCCTGGTCGGTTGCGCTGGAGGATCTTGATCCGGAGGCCCTTGACCTGTCGGTGCGAAATCCTCATACGGAGGAGGAAGTGCCCTTGCGGGAGCCAGTTGGTATTTTGGCGGAGATTAAGGGGTTGGATCGGGAGAGTGCTGAGGTTTTGGAGCGGATTGGGGGGTTGGTGTGAGAGAGTTACCGGAAGGATGGAAAAGCAAAGATGTTGGCGAGATACTTCAACTACTATACGGGAAACCTTTACCAAAAGAAAAACGTTTAACCGACGGAAAATTTCCTGCTTATGGATCAAATGGAATTAAATGCAGAACCAATGAATTTTACTGTGATAAAGCAAGTATTATTGTAGGAAGAAAAGGGTCCGCAGGTGAATTGCGTATCACGGAGGATAAATTCTGGCCACTGGACGTAACGTACTTTGTAGATTTTGACAGGAATAAATTTGACTTGGCCTTTCTCTATCATCGGCTTAATGCCCTGAATCTTCAATCCTATGCAAAAGGTGTGAAGCCTGGTATTAATCGAAACGATGTTTATGCGATAAAATGTTCATTCCCTTCTCTAACGGAACAAAAACGCATTGTCGCCATCCTGAATGAAGCCTTTGCAGGCATTGACCAAGCAATTGCCAATACCGAGAAGAACCTTACCAATGCTCGCGAGGTATTTGAGAGTTATCTAGCTCAATTATCTTACGAGAAAAAACCATTAGGGATATTTGTTGATATCCAGACGGGCAAGCTGAATGCGAATGCAGCAGTTGAAGGTGGAAAGTATCCCTTTTTTACCTGCTCCCGTGATCATTATGCGATTGATCAATTTGCCTTCGATTGTGAGGCCATTTTGTTGGCTGGAAATAATGCCTCTGGTGATTTCAACGTCAAGCATTATAGCGGAAAATTTAATGCTTATCAGAGAACGTATGTGATTACTATCAAAAATGACTCGCAACTTCTTTATAGGTTTTTATATTTTCAGCTTATAAAAAGTTTAAAAGAACTGAAAAAAAGCTCAGTGGGTGCTGGAACAAAATTTCTAAAATTGGGAATGATAAAAGATTTACTGATCAGCCTCCCTACAATTGAAAATCAGCAAAAAATATTAAACATATTGGACCAACTGTTAGAGGAAACCCAGCACCTCGAATCCATCTACCAGAAAAAACTCACCGCCTTGGCGGAACTCAAACAATCCATCCTCCAAAAAGCCTTCACCGGTGAACTTACCCAATCCCCGGAGCAGGAACTTGCTGAGGTGTGCTGATGATAGAACGTGATATCGCCCTTATTGACGAGCTACGAAATCGCCCTGCCGAAGAAAGCTGTATTGAATTCAAGAAAGATAATACAAATCCTGAAGTCATCGGAAAATTATGCTCGGCATTATCCAACAAAGCTCGGATAGAAGGGTTGGATAGTGCTTATTTACTCTGGGGAATTGAAGATGAAACCCATCAAATATCAGGAACCATCTTCAATCCTGAAACAAAAAAAGTCAGCAACCAACTCTTCCAACTCTGGTTGGCGCAAAGATTAAAACCGAGTATCCCTTTTTCATTCCGCACGGTAGAGCATCCTGACGGCAAGGTTGTTCTTCTGGAAATCCCTGCGACCACATCGGCACCTGTCGAATTTAACGGCACTTCGTACATCAGAATCGGCAGTGCCACACCAAAGCTCTCCGATTACCCAGAACATTTCCAGAAGTTGATTGACAATATGCGACCTTACACCTGGGAGCAAGGGGTTGCCAAAAGCTTCACAACAGAAGAAGACGTACTACAACTTATTGACTATCCAAGTTACTTTTCTTTAACAGGTCAACGACTTCCCGACAACAGAACAGGTATTTTTGAACACCTGCAAGCTGACAGACTGATTAGCAAAGATATTAGTGGCCGTTGGAATATTAATAACATAGGAGCTCTACTCTTTGCAACAAATCTCAATAAATTTGAATCATCTCTTGCCCGAAAGGCTGTCCGATTTATTGCTTATGATGGCGATCACCGGGCATCCACCGTCATCCATCGACGGGATGACATAAAAGGCTATGCCGCAGGATTCGAAGCACTTGTCAGCTACATAAACGGTCTTCTACCTCGAAACGAACATATTGGAGCAGCTTTCCGAGAGGTTCAGCCGCTTTTCCCTGAACTTGCCATTCGTGAGTTGATAGCCAATGCATTGATTCATCAGGATTTGACAATTCGAGGAGCCGGGCCGCAGATCGAGCTGTTCAGAGACCGGATAGAAATCACCAATCCTGGTCACCCATTGGTGCAGGTTGATAGAATGATTGATCTGCCCCCGCGTTCACGCAATGAAATGCTTGCTTCGTTAATGCGCCGCATGGGGATTTGTGAAGAACAGGGAAGCGGACTGGATAAAGTAATCATTCACGTTGAATTGTATCAACTGCCAGCACCCAAATTTCAAGCTGACGAAAACTCCATGCAGGTTATTTTATATGGGCCTCGCACTTTTGCCGACATGACTTCAGCCGAACGTGTTCGCGCCTGTTATCAGCATGCCGTCATAACGTATCTTAGCGGTTCAAGGATGAAAAACTTAAGCCTATGCAAACGATTTGGTATAAAAACTAAAAACGCGGCTCAGGCTTCACAGGTCATAAAAACTGCACTCAATCAGGAGAAAATCAGAGTGGCTGATCCAGGACATCCGAGAGCCGGATATATTCCCTGGTGGGCATAACCGAATATTTCTTGATCGGGTTTTGATTCTCAGACATAAATCATCAAACAAAAAAATACCATATTGTGTAAAAACAATACGTTAATCCAAGGCAAGCAACTTAATATTTCTTGATCGGGTTTTGATCCTACTCCTGAGTAGCCAAAAAAACTGAGATATAACAAGGTATGACCAACCCAGCCTTGGCCTAAAATCCGGTGAAAAATGACCACATCCATATTTTCTTGATCGTGTTTTGATTCTCAGGCGTAAATTGTTAAGCTCAAAAACACCATATTATGCAAGAACAACATGTTAACATTAAACATGCAGCTCAATATTTCCAATACCTTCGCCAATCAATTGTCAATCTCTTCTGGATGATTATTATTGTGTAAACGATAAATCATTCAGGAGAAC
>JAABTP010000195.1 GCA_011389815.1 Desulfobulbaceae bacterium
TTTATTCCCATATTTTGAACCCTGGATTGGAAATAGTCATCAAAAATACCATCCCGGTCCCTGAGTAAATACTTGGGAAGGGTATCCCATGGGCAGGCTTCGAAAATCTGCTGTGCGGCCCACTTTGCTTCCCGGGAGCGTTGGTGTAAGGCCTATAAAAAACGTGGTCTGTCCCCTATTTTTCTTTGGTCTTGGGGGTGGCAGTGAAGGCAAAATAGCTGAGATTGGGTGATGCTCTGCGGGATTCCACCGCAGCATCTAAAATATCTTCGGCTGTCAGATCGTCTTCGTCTTCATCCCTGGCTTCTATCATCAGGACTTCTTTGAGCTTCCGGGCGGTTGATCCGGTCTGGGAGGAATGGGCTTCATCGGCAATCACTGCATAATGCCGTTCCTTGAGATTGATATCGGCTTCAATGGCTAATAATCAGCCAGCTCTTTTTCAATGAAGCTGTCCTTGCTGATCTCCATGGTGTCCAGATCCACCAGCCTCAGCACTTTATCCGGTAGCTTGTCGGCTAAAAGGCTGCGGGCATTTTCCTTGTTGCTGTAGACCTCCCTGAACACCTTGTCATGGGGATTGACCACCTTGCTGTTATTTTTATCGCCTGTCATGATGGAATTTTACCCTTAAGGGGTGATTCAGTCAAGGGGTATGTTTTTCCCGGGACACACCTATTCCACCGCAGAGAACCCAGAGATTCACAGAATTTGAGTTTTTTCCCAGGACAGTCAGAAGAAGCCGTGATGCATGGACGGGCTCATTTTACTTTGTCAGTGCCAGGATCTCTGAGATGTCTTGGGCGGTTTTAATCGCTTCTTTGATTTCTTTTAGTGCAACCAGGTCATCAATTTTGTTAACCTTGGCCATTACTGTATCGATATCTCCAGGGAATTTAAGGGTGATGCCCAACTCTATGGTTTCTCTGAGACCTTCCAACCTGCCTTCATTCCGTAACTTCTCTGCTGTGGTTCTCACGGTTTCACCTCCTTTGGGAAGATGTTTCACCTTCTCTTCCGCATTTTCGGGCTCCTCATCAGTTGCCGAAAGCAAATACCTGATCAATACTCTAAATATCTCCTCGGCATCTTTTGAGTTCAAGCCCTGAAACAAAAGTTCAAACGCTTCATAAATCTTGTCCCGTTTTTCCGGGTAAAAAATATACTCCAAGACCTGGTGGAACACTTTCAGTGTGATCGTGGATTTGAGTTTTTGCTTATTGACCTCAGGGACTTCATGTAAAATGTGTTCAAACTTCGGTATATACTTCTTGTAATACTCAGACGGTACTTGAAACAGGTCTGCAAACTCCAGGCTGTCCTTCCAGCGTCTTTTTCCATGGTAAAAAATCACGGGGATCACAATTGGCAGACCGGTCTTGTTTTCCTTGGCTGTTGTCTGCCAGATTTCGTTCATGTACTTGAAAAGCTGCAGCTTCGTCCATGCTTTCATATCGCTTTTATGTTCTATCAGGATGTATATATCAGCCAAATCACCGCTATACAGCTGAAGTCGAATCACCAGATCAGACAGGCTCTCTTTGAGGTAGTCGCTCACATAGGACTGAGAAGAAACTTCCAAGGTTTCCAGGTCCAGATCTTTGGTGATTTCCTGTGGCAAATAATACCGTACAAAATCTTTAGCAATGCTTTCCCGGCCAAGTATATTTTTTACCACATTGTCGTGGGGTTTGTTGATTTCATCTTTCATATTTTGATTATAGGGTATCAGGGATCGAATGACAAGGGGAATCTGGCAGACCGAATAACTCTCAACTTTGCAGGAAAAACGTTGCCTGGCAGCCTCGGATCAGCCGGAGAAATAACCGCACCCCGAAATGCGGATTTGACATTTCATACATTTTGGGATAAAGCCCCCTTCTTACACACAAACCAAGGAGGGAGCATTTTGGAAATCGAACCCATACTATTATTGACGGCATTTGCAGGCGGTTATCTTGTATCGCACTGGCAGTGCCGTCATCACCTGCTGATCAACCTGGCCCTGCGCGCCGAACTCATCGACATGCGCCGCAAAGTGCATTGTAACCAATCCGATAAAACCGGCAAAGTCCCGCCATACAAGCGGAAACTCTCAAGGCGGCATCCCCGAGTGCCATGGTGGAGAAAGGCTTTCCTGGGATTTTTGAAAAGGTTCTGCCCCAAGGCGGTAAGCTACAATCAGTTTCATCCGAAGACATTAGAGTCCTGGGCCAAAAAGCTGTTTCTGCCTTCCACCTACATTGCCCTTTTAAAAAAGTGGGCAAAAAAACAGAAAATCCGCAAAGACCGCAGCAAAGCCAAGAGGAGGCCGGGAAGACCAAGCACTCCTCAATATGTGGTTGATAACATCTTGGCGATTAAAGAAGAAAACCCGGGATACAGCCCTGGTATGATCTCCCGCATGCTCAAGAGTCAGCTTGAAATTTCCATCCATAAAAAAACGGTTCAGGCCATACTCAAGAATAATGGATATCCGCCGAATCCACCAGGCAGGATACATCCCCCCAAACAGGAACCTGCCTGGAAGGCGTTTCTCAACAACCAGCTTGTTGCTGCTATAGACCTTAAAATCATTACAGATCTTTGGGGAAACCGGATGTATATTCTAAATATCATCCATCACGGTCGAAGGCACTTGATCCGCTCTATAGCCACGCACCACCCGACCGCCCTCTGGTTGTCACAGCAGCTCCGGGAAGCTTTTCCGTACGACATTGCACCTGAAACAATAGTGATGGACAGGGATTCGCTTTTTCTTCCCTTGGTCAAGCTGACTTTGCCTAACATGGGCATTAGGGTCAGGCGAATCGACTACAAATGCCCATGGCAGAACGGCGTGGTGGAACGGTTCAATCTGACGTTGCAGACCGAGCTGCTGTCACTCATTACAGCGGTCAATCTGACGCACATCAACAAGCTGCTCCGTCAATACAGGGAATACTACAATACAGCCAGGCCCCATATGACCAACGATGACTTTCCCCCTGATAAGCCGGAAAACATGCCGGTTATTACCCCTTTCCCGGAGAAAAAACTTGAAAACGTCAGGTCCGTTTCCTGGGTAGGTGGGTTTCATCACAGTTATTACTGGGCGGCCTGAGTCGCCTGACCAGTCTGGCTGGAAAACCTGAGCCAATTCAAACGGCAATCATTGCATACTGGCGCTGACCGTATGGCCGGATTCGTACGTCCATAAAAGATGCCATTCTGTTCAAATTCCGTAATTTTTCCCTGATTTTTGCTTTCAGTTGGTGATCCAGTATAAAAATCCGGTATATTTGGTGGGATTTAGGAAATATTGAAATGCTTAGGCATGCCTGACTTTTAAGTAGAAATCCAGGAGTTGAGTTTTTTCCCAGGACAAAGCTTCGTGCTTTGCGTAAACTACTTTGTGGGTGTCCTATAGTTATACTATAGTTATAGTTATCGGTAGTACAATCTACCATGTCAGGTACCCGGAATCGTGCCAGCAAGCACGCGATCGTCATCAAGCTGCACGATTGGGCCTTGAGTGCGACTGGTCCCCATATCCATAAAGAAGGCCCTGCACACTGATGTCCTCATCTAGTGCATCCCAATGAATCCCGTGAA
This sequence comes from Desulfobulbaceae bacterium, assembly GCA_011389815.1. Taxonomy (GTDB): domain Bacteria; phylum Desulfobacterota; class Desulfobulbia; order Desulfobulbales; family Desulfobulbaceae; genus Electrothrix. Next base: position 3,595 of record JAABTP010000195.1, read on the forward strand.
CGCTTAATTCATAATGATGACGGCTGCTACTGTTAGCATGCAACAAACGAGGAAACCAAGCCAGGGGGGCACCAATGGTACGCCCGTCAGACAACATAACCCAGAGGTTATCTTCATCAAACCAGATCTTTTCAGGTGAAATAGCCATACCATTTTTCCTCTAAAAAATTTCTATTATCCTCTACAACCTCAAGCAGGTGCCTCATTGTGCGAGCATCAAAGCCATCATTCCTCACTACAGAAACATCTGGCACCAACCGAAATTTAGCCTCTTTGCCTGAAAGATTATATCAAGCTGCATCGCGAATAAGATACTCATCATACAACCTTTCAGGTGACAAATCCAGGCCATGCGGCCAGCACAAAGCCCCTGCATCAATAAAACACCGCCTTGCAAAATCAGGTTTATGAAGGGGGTCCAGCAACGGACCCTGCCTAGTGGACAAATATTTGCCCAAATCGAAATAGCCTTGCGTGCCGTCAGAAAACTCCAGATAAATCATAAAATCTTCTTTCCATGCGCAATGTATAATTTTAATCATAATCGGCCCCTTGTATATGCTCCAACGGCTCGTAGTTTTGGGCTTTTTCCCAGTTTATCAACAGCTCGTTTTGATGATTCAAACACCATTCTTTAACAAGAGAAGCTGCTTTTCGAGGCAGGCGTCCCTTGTAAACTACCCCATCTTCAATGTGTACCAATGCTTCGAACCCCTGGTATTGCACATGAATATGAGGTGGTGCGTGATCATCATGCCACATTCGCACAACTATACCGAAGAAAATTGACAAAACAGGCATGAGAAAAACAATCCTATAAAAATCGTGCTTATCTAATCCAAAAATTAAGTCTCATACTCTAACACTATTACTCTCGCCTGCACTCTGCAAATTTTCTCATGTCAGTATAGCCGCATAAGGCCTATTATGTAAACAAACTACCAAGGGCCATGCAAAACCTTGACCCTCCATGTAACTTTGTGGGGGTCCTATAGTTAGTTACTTGTCCTATAGTTACTCCTAGTTTGCAGGAATTTATTGTTTTGAGTCACAAAGTTGGGCTAGCGTTGCCTGGCAGCTTCTTTATTGCGCTTTAGTAAACGCAGGTCGGCGGCATCGAATAGCTGGTTGCGTCCGACTATCT
>JAABTP010000196.1 GCA_011389815.1 Desulfobulbaceae bacterium
TGCCATAACTTCCAGAGAATCATTTCGCGACCACAATTCCGACAGATAAACGGATCCTTACCGCTCATCTCCTGGTACTCGACTATCAAGTTTTTCCCTAGAACCCCTTTCACGAAGCACAAGCCTTGTAGGACAACGAAGGTGTTGGCTCCATTCTCCCCAGATCTCGTCCACTCATATGTTTGCCGGAAGGAACAAGCTGAAAAAACTTTTTGACTTTCTTTCCTAACTTTTCAATCTTTTTTCCAGCATTGTCTTGCTGAAGCAGAAACTGGACAAATTCAAGCAATCCTTCCATTTGAGCTCTTCGTCGCAGGCTGCCTACGGTAAACGCGGGCAGTTTGTTGTCTATGCGGGCTGCCTGCTCAGGATGAAGAAGGAGGCAGTGGTCGAACAGCAGACTCAGAATCAGGCTTCGGCTTGATCCCTTCTCATCAAACTGTCGGGCCTCCTGCCCCCAACCCTCATAAAGCATCCAGTCCTCAAAGAAAACCTCTACAAGCCATCTCAAGGTATAGGCTCGAATAATATCCTCTGTTCGCCAGCTTAGATCTGTGGCAACAAGATAACGATAATCTTTTTCACCTTCATGCTTAATCGCAATAACAAAACGTTTTTTACCATGCGCTTTAACATGGAGTCGGGCACTGGCCACGGTCATTTTGACTTCTTCACCGCCCCGGACACGCACTTTACGTGTTGTCCCTTTGCAGGTTGTATTAAAAAAATCAGACAGATTCCTTTTGCGCCCCCGGTAATATATAATTTGATCGGAACGAAGCTGACTTATCACCTGGCTTATACCGAGTATACTGCAAGCCTCGTCCATGAAATCACCGGTTCCGTACAAGGCATCGGCCAGCAGGCTTTTTACAGAGATTTCCGGGTGATTTTGCTTGAATTCTTTAAGCAATTCCAATGCCAGTCCCTTTTTTGTCGGATATTCCGGATCAGGATCGGGACTCACTGGTCGTTTTTTCTTTGCAACCCCTTTCTTGCGAAGTTTTTCATCCTCTTTTTTCCAGGCAGTTTGAACAGGATCGGGCATGTAGAATTTGAAACCGACAGGAAAAGTAATGCTGTCCGTCACCAGAAGCAAAAGAATGACTGTTTGACCATTAACATAACCACCTGTTTTCTTATCTCTCTGTTTGTATGCCTTATCCCAACTTCGTGACACAAAAAGTCAAAGTTATGCAAAAACAACAATTTACTCGCTTTTCGACTGTTCCTATGGCACTACAAATTTTATTTTGCTGAAATCGTCCTCTTGATAATTCTGCCAGGATGATGAGGCAGGCCAAGAGCGTCATATATTCTTTGCTGTCTCGGTTCCGGGCGACAGCTTTTTCGGATATGAACCGTATCTCCATTTTTGCATTGTACAGTGACAGTGATTCTGCTATGGTCGCCCATCTGTTCACGAATGGTCTTCCAGCTATCGTAAATGTCTACTTTTTTTAATCGATAGCGTATTGCCTGAATCAGGTGGTAGGCAAGCACACTGATAAACAGGTGCCCTGTAACACGCTCAGTTTGCTGGTGAAATACAGGCCGCAAGCCAAGTTCCGATTTCAGAGAACGAAAAACCGCTTCAACGTCAGTGAGCATCGTATAGGTGCTCCAAAGTGTTTTTTCATCCCAGTCTTGACAGGTTCTGATACAATAAACGCCCGGTAATGTTTGCTTTGTATTGTCTTTTGGCTGAGGCTCCCAGGTAATGAGCGTTGCGTTGCCGCTCTGTTCATCCTGCTCCACTGCAATCTCGTACTGTGCCGCAGCTTTGGGATACCGTTGTTTTAATCTTCCTATCTTTTCGATAACTTTATCATAATTCTTGAGGCAACCCTTTTTGTTCAGGCCCTTATCCAGTTTTTCCAAAGCCTCCTCAAAGCGTATCGCAAAGCGGTTATTGATGGCCCGCTCTTTTTTCTCACGTTGGGTTGAGTGGCAATACAAAAGGATTTCACCGGTTTTTTCGTCAACGACCTTTTGTGCCTTCACAGTGCCCTTTTTGTCTTTTTTAACAAAAACAGCCTGTTCTTCATCAAATTCGCGATGCTTTTTTCGACTGACAACCAGATAGGGATACCCCTTGTCTTTCAGCCATTGGACATTCTCCTCGGTGGCGATCCCGGCATCCATAACAACAGTTGGTTTTTCTTTTGTAAACAGACCATTGGGCGGATATTTTTCCTCCAGGTCTTCAATCATTGTGGCAAGTGTTTTTGCTTCACTCACATTTCCTTCGAACACATTGCTTTGTTTGATAAAACCTTGCCCATCCAGCACCACAGCCAGGGTCACCAGAGAGCAATCAGAGCGCTTTTCCTTGGATCGGCCACGCGCAGCCAGGGTATTGTTGCCAGATGCTCCTTCGAAATAAGTGTTGGTCAGATCATAGAGGGTAATCGTCTCTTTCAGCCTGAAAATACTCCGTTCCTGCCCTGAGAGATGCTCTTCCAGTGCTGTTTTGTGTTGCAGAAGCTTATCAGCGATTTCGTACATGCGGCTCAGGCTTATCTTTTCGAAATCATATGAAATAAGTTCACCAAGTGCCGAAAAATTCTGCAGCCAGTCATGGGTGGCTCGTTCACTACCAGGATGACATGCCCGACCAATTATACTGCCAAGGGCCGCAGCAAGCTGAGGGCTGGTAAACCCGAGTTCTTTCAACTTCTTGTCAAGGCCAAGTAGCTGAAGTGCCTCAAGAAGAAGATGCTCGCTTCCCACTGTGCGCGACCTGAGAGCTTCCAGGCTGTTCAGATCCACCTCGCGATAATCAGGGGCATCAGGAGCCATTCTGTCTATCTCATCCTGCTGTTTCGTCGATTGAATTACCAAGGCTGCGTAACGTTGGGCCATGCGCTCAAGTTCCGGTGACACAGAGAAAAGGCCCTGCTGGCCACTGAGAATATCTTCAATACGGCGGCTGAGATCGGGCCACTGCTCTTTTGGCAGGGAGAAATCCGTCCCCAGGTTCAAAAGGGTATACTGCCGTACCCCCTTTTCGGTTCGACGGGATTCCACCTACCGATAGGTAAAATATTTGCCGCCACCCTTCTTGCTCTTGATTGATGTTTTTCGGATATACATGGGCGTATATTGACCGATCTTGCGGATTATGTCAATCCCCGCCCGGCACTCTCTGGCACTACATCAGAAAGTCAAAAATCCGTGTTTAATAATTACAGGTAGTTGAAGGAGTGACAAGGCACAAAAAAGGGCATTTTTTCCTGTTTTGAGCACAATTCCTACGAACTTGGGTTATGGATCCTTTTTGTTCTTTTACAACGGGCCCGGTCCAACTCATCCAACACAAGGGTGTCTTCTGTAATATCGAATCGTCGCAAAATAAGCTTGACACTTGCGATCAGCAGATGATTCCGGAATATTTTGCCATGACGAAATATCCACGAAAGAGCTGCTTTTTTATAACCGCCAAAACCGGCACGCTCAAAGCTGGTCCAGTTTATAGAGTTCATCATCAATATCCCAAAAATACAGAATGATAACCACTTCTTCTGAATACGGGAAAGCCCGGCGGAAGGGTCATGCTTTCTCAAACTGCTGTCAAGCTCATCCACGAATTCTTTAATAAATGTAGGGGTATTATGAAGTATCAAAGGCTTATCTTTTATTAAAAATTAACAGATTGGGCTAAATGTTCCGTTAACTATAACAAATCCGACCTGATTTTGCTCAATCAAAAAACTTGATAGTCGAGTGGTAGCGCTCTCGATATGTTTTCTCTCTTATTATCTCATAAACACCCTTGATCACACGCCCGACCTTTTGCAAGCCTTCTTTGATCGCGTCAGACCATTTGGTAAAGGTTTTCGTTGCTTGCAGGCCGTAATAACGAACACGCTGGAAATTTTTGGGCATGATATGTTGAACCATGCGACCAATAAACCTATAAACATCAACCGTAACCACTTCCTTCTTCTTGGTTTGATGATCCTTATACCAATAGGTCACATACTTGCCGGTGTATCTTATGATTCGACGAACAGCTATTGGTGGAGAAGCAACATATTTCGCCAGATATCTTGCCAAACCACGACATTTTTCAGGAACATCTCCCTTGGTGACAAAGGCAACAAAACCTTTGGGGTACTTTTCGTACAAAGCATTGATCAAGGCTTTCATCTCTACGCTCCGGTCAAAGTCTCTGAGCATTTTAAAACGATAATATTGCCATTTTTTATGAATGATTTCATAAGGAAAATATCCCAGCTCACGCCATGACCCAGTTTCTTCATCAATACCACCGCTTGTCATGATAATATGAAGATGTGGGTTGTATCTACCGGAACGGCCATGGGTCTGAACGACAATTATTGCCCCAATTTTAACCTTTTGCTTGAGGACATAACTTACTACATCCTCCAGGCAGCTATAACCGCAACGCATAAAAACAGACAACAATTTCCCTTTAAACCTGTTTTTATAAAAGAATTTCCGTAATTGTTCAGGAATCGTTAAAACTATATGACGATAGCGCAAACCAAGTCGGAGCATTTGACTGACTTGAGCGACAAAGTCATCTGTATATTTTTGAGCACAGGACAGACAAAAGGAACCTTTGCAGGTAAAAGCAACTCGCCGCAAATCACCTCCACAATGCGGGCACATATACTCACTGTAGCCTAATGGCACGACCTTAAGTGGTTGACCACAGGATTACGCCGTTTGTCTTCTTGGTACTGTCAAACGAGGGTAGG
>JAABTP010000197.1 GCA_011389815.1 Desulfobulbaceae bacterium
GATTGCTGAACTCATAAATGACATCATTCTCTACACCACCGAAGCCCCAAGGGGGCGGGCCTCTATACAGCCAAGGGCAACGCCCCTGGTTCTGGTTCATGGATATGGATAAACCGGGGACAACGCCCATGGATAAGGGCGTCAAACATATTAAGGGGGCGTTGCCCTGGGTATATGGATTTTGGGATTGATTCTTTCAATCCAGGGGCGTTGCCCCCGGCTATATGGATTTCGCCCCGTTGGGGCTGACGGAAAGACCTATATGGATTGCTGAACTCATAAATGACATCATTCTCTACACCACCGAAGCCCCAAGGGGGCGGGCCTCTATACAGCCAAGGGTAACGCCCCTGGTTCTGAAAGGGCGACATTAAAAAAATAAAAACGAATACCTATGCCACAATCATTATCCAACATCCTCCTCCACCTCGTATTCAGCGTCAAGAACCGGGAACCGCTGATCCTCCCCGAACTGGAATCCGAACTCTACGCCTACATCGCGGCCATCCACAAAAACATGGCCTGCCCTTTGCTGAAAATCGGCGGAACGGAAAATCACCTGCACATTCTTTGCCGGTTGGAACGCATTGTTACGGTGAGTAAATTATTGGAAGAAGTGAAAAAGAGTTCCTCGAAATGGATCAAAGGCAAAGACAAACGGCTGGCGGGTTTTGCCTGGCAGACCGGATATGGTGCCTTCTCGATTGGCATGTCCAATGTGGAGGCATTGGAGAAATATATCGCACGGCAAAAGGAACACCACCGGCAACGGAATTTTGAAGACGAATATCGCACATTGTTGAAACAATACCGCGTCGAATGGGACGAAAAATATGTCTGGGATTGATTCATATTCCGCCCTTTCAGTCCAGGGACGTTGCCCCTGGCTATATGGATTTCGCCCCATTGGGGCTGAATAGTGAGATAAAAAAGATGAAACGCCATGACTGAAAACAACCAAAAACAACTCGGCAAAATCCTCTGGAATATCGCCGACCAACTGCGCGGGGCCATGAATGCGGACGACTTCCGTGATTACATGCTCGCGTTTCTGTTCCTGCGCTATATCTCGGACAACTACGAGCAGGCTGCGCAGAAGGAACTGGGGCGGGACTATCCTGACCCGGATGCGGTGGGCAACGGCGGGCGGACGCCGCTGTCGGTCTGGTACGACGACAACCCCGATGACATAACCGCGTTCGAAGCACAGATGCGCCGCAAGTACCACTACGTCATCAAGCCAAAGCATCTTTGGGCAAACATCGCCGACATGGCCCGGACCCAGCATGATGAATTGCTTGACACGCTTCGAGAGGGGTTCAAGTACATTGAGAACGAATCCTTTGGCAGCTCCTTTTCCGGGCTGTTTTCGGAGATCAACCTTGCCTCGGAAAAGCTGGGCAAGACCAACAAAATCCGCAATGCCAAGCTCTGCACCATTATCCAGAAAATCGCTGAGGGGCTGGCCGAGTTCTCAACCGATTCCGACACCCTGGGCGATGCCTACGAATACCTGATCGGCCAGTTCGCCGCCGGGTCAGGCAAAAAGGCCGGGGAGTTTTATACGCCCCAGCGCATCAGCGACATCCTGTCCGCCATTGTCACCCTTGACAGCCAGGAGCCTGAGAGCGGGCCCCGGAAAAAGCTGGCAAGCGTGCTGGACTTTGCCTGCGGGTCGGGATCGTTGTTGCTGAACGTCCGCAACAGTGTGGTCAAGGCCGGGGGCAGCATCGGCATGATCCACGGCCAGGAGAAGAACATCACCACCTACAACCTGTGCCGCATGAACATGCTGCTGCACGGGGTCAAGGATTCAGAGTTCAAGATTTTTCACGGCGATACGCTGACTAATGACTGGGACATGCTCTGTGAGCAAAACCCGGCAAAAAAGCCAACCTTTGATGCGGTCGTTGCCAATCCCCCGTTCAGCTACCGCTGGACCCCGAACGAGGCCCTGGGCGAAGACATGCGCTTCAAGAACCACGGCCTGGCACCCAAGAGCGCAGCTGACTTCGCCTTTCTGCTGCACGGGTTTCATTACCTCAAAGACGATGGCGTGATGGCGATCATCCTGCCCCACGGCGTACTGTTCCGGGGCGGCAAGGAGGCGGCAATCCGCAGGAAGCTGCTCAACGACGGGCACATCGATACGGTGATCGGCCTGCCGGCGAATCTGTTCTACTCCACAGGTATCCCGGTATGCATTCTCGTGCTCAAGAAGTGCAAGAAGCCGGATGACGTGCTGATCATCAACGCCAGCGCAGAAGAAAACTTTGAAAAGGGCAAGCGGCAGAACTCTCTGAAGCCCGAACACATCAGGAAGATCATCGACACCTACCAACACCGCAAGGAAGAGAAGCGCTACGCCCGGCGGGTCGAGATGGAAGAGATCAAAGAGAACGATTACAACCTGAACATCTCGCGCTATGTCAGCACGGCCAGGCCAGAGCCGGAGATCGACCTCTCAGCCACGCATAAGGAGTTGATTGAGATTGAGAAGGAGATTCGTGCGTCAACAGCAAAGCACAACACGTTCCTGGAGGAACTGGGACTTGCTCCATTGCCCATGCAGGCTGAATTGCCAAAGGAGAACATGGAGTAGTATCTGATCTCCGGGAAAATGAACTTCCCGGAGAGAATGGATATCCCCTGAAAACAGGGGAAATGTCAGATGACGTCTGACGCATACACCTTAGTCAAAATATTTTTCAAACTGTTTGTCATTCATAGCTGTAATTATTTTTTCTATCTGCTGAAGTTGGGTTATTATCGTCTTAGACTGCCTTTCCAGGATGGAGTATTTACCCATTGCTTGTTTACGATTCGCAGCTACCACTTTATTGGATCGACCAATTAATTTGTTGAAGAATGACGGCTCGCTTCCTTCCCCAAACAAAATCGCAAATATTTCCATATAGGTTCTATGGAGCTTGTCATGGGATTCTTCAATATCCTTAAACCCTGGAATATCTATCAAGTTTTGCCCAACAGAATAGAACCATTTCCCGAATTCACATTCAGTTGAGTTAACAGGAACTTGCTCTTTATCAAGAGGGACACCCTCAATTAAAGCAAGGGCATTTGAAACCCATTTTTTATGACTAAGGATAGCACTATTGAGTGTTGCAATAACTTCGTTCTTGTTCATTTTTCCTCCTGGAAAACTAAAAAAATATTGTAATGAGCTAAGCAAATTAACCATAATCGCACAATAAAGTAAATATTATTCCGACATAGTGGGACAGTATATTGAAGCAGAATGATGAACGATTTTTCAGGAAATCAACAGAGGAAAAGTAGCCACCCAGATATTACACCCGGAATCAAGCCACATAGCTATGCGGGGTACAGATTCAAATTATGACGACAAAGAAAAACCGGGTAACGCAGAATATGCGTACCCGGTCAGAATATAGAAAATAACCAGTCAAAGAAAAGTAGATGATGTGGCCTCAAGGGCACAGCCAAACCGCAAGTTGGCTCTACATACTATGCTAAAACAAGCAGTTCTGTATCTTTCTTAACCATTTTGTAAAAATTACACTCACGGCATTCGTCCAATCCACCAGAGCAACAACTAAAAGTATTTTTCAAACGACTTCTAGAGGGCATAACCCAGCAGCAACGGCCAGCATTCTTACCATTATGGATACCATCGGCTCTTTTGTCGGCTGCAACAGGACATACTCCGTATAAAACAACCTTTTCACCATTAGGTTCTCTGCCGCATTTCTTGAACTCCCAACAGTTTAAAGCATTCTCGTTCATCATATAACCGTTAGTGAAAATTGATAACTATGCTTCTGTGTAAACGGCGTTTAAAAAATTGCACGTCATTAAACTTTACGTATAATTATTTATACCTTGTTTGTCAACAAAAAGCAACATTTCTTGACAGTGAATAATGGTTACAATGATGGGTTGTAAGGCATTGAAATGGTTCGTTTGCAGGGGAAAGAGGTTCTGGGGCAGGAAAAACTTGTTGTGTAGCGGGGGAAAATCATTCTGCAGCAGGAAAAACTCGTTCTGGAGCGGGAGAAAGTCATTCTGTAGTGGAAAAAAATGATCATGCAGCAGGAGAAAACGGTTCTGCAGCACTGCAACGCCATTTTTTCCTGCTGCACCTTTACATCATCCGGGAAATTTTATCCTCAACCCAATTCAAGCTGATGCATCCTGATTCCTTTCAGACACTGAGTTTCCTGACTTCATCCTCTGACAGCCCCGTTGCCTGTGCGATCTGATCAACCGTCAGCAGCCCCATACGCAGCATATTGACAGCCACGTCAGACCTGCCTCTCTCGACTCCCTGTTCGATTCCTTTTTCAAGCCCTTTCTCAATACCCTTCTCAATCCCTTCGTCATATGCGGATTCGATCATATCTTTTTCGCTGGCCCTGTTGACCAGATATTTCTCGTACGCCCGACGTTCCGCTTGGGACATTTTCAGCAGGTCAAGTTTCTCGGCTGCTGCCTGAATGTTCTTTGACCGGAAATCCGATCTGACCTCGGAATTCTTGAAGAAATATACCCACTCGTCAATGCCGCTGTTGATGATGTCATGAAAACGCTCGACTTCTATAAGATAGTATTCTGGAAACACGGTGCCTGCGTCAATCTCCCGTCCCACTATTGCACGGCGTTTTCTCGGCTTCAGGCGTAA
>JAABTP010000198.1 GCA_011389815.1 Desulfobulbaceae bacterium
AATCCATCGCTAATCAAGTAGCCGTTCTTGGGCGAGTTAATACGCCAGAAGAGGTGCTTTAATGGCGATGGTATTGTGAATACAATGCTGGATATTGAAACCCCTGAGCAGGGCCAGTTACGGCAGACAATGGATCATACCTTGCCTCAATATCCTTACCATTCCATCGGGGAGATGTACGATGCGCTCATCTTTGGGATCAATCAGGTTGGAACCCACCAGTTCAGCTGGAACACCGAGTATCAACAACGCCATTGGGAAAAACAAAATTTCCACCAAATTATAGGTAGCTATCCTGCTGCCCAGGATGCTGTACAGGCGATTATTAACCAGGGTGAAGGACATATTTTTAACAGCAATCTGGGTTCTCCCCCCTGGACAGAACACGATTTCCCTGTTCCACCCTACTATCGCTTTACTCCTACACCTGGAACAGAGGATATCCATAACGGATATTCTCATTTTGGGCGATTTATCAAAATAAAAAACAGCAGACTCCCAGAAAATTACACAGGAAAGGATCAGCCAGATCATCCTGAAAATAAACTATTACAACAAAACTTTTTCCAGCTGATTCTCATGCTTGAGACCCTGTGGAGGAACGGAGGGGCCAATATGGGTGGAAGCGATGTGTTACAAACCGTTATTTCAGGAATTATGCAGGAAATTATCAACAACACCCGGAATTGCTGGCAGGCTGGAATCATTCCCCACTGGCTCGGCCTTCCTTTTGTTAATCTGCAACCAAAAACGTAAATACAGCTCGACGCAATCAAATAGAGCGCGGAGAGCTACAAACAATATCACCTTGTCCAAGGAGAATAAATCATGATGAAGAGTTATATTCCGGCAGCCTTAGCATTGACCTTGCTGCTGACCAGTCCCGCATTAGCGGAAGAAACAACGTCAACCCCAATAACAGCAGAAGCAGCAAAAGCCATTGCTGCCAATCCCATCAAAGGCAAGGTACTGGAGGTGCAATCTGCTGGCGGCTACACCTACGTACTTCTCAATAATGAGCAGGGTGAAATCTGGGTTGCCTTACCTGAAAATAAAATAGAAGCAGGCCAGGAAGTCGTTCTCAGCCCTGGTATGATGATGAAGGCTTTTGAATCCAAGGCACTGAAAAAGACCTTTGATATTATCATCTTTTCCTCTGGACGTATTGATGAGACCCATGTGGCCGCTGCCAATCCTCATGCTCCCCATGGCACTGAAGAAGCCGAAGAAGCTACGAAAAAAGTCAGCGATGCTGAGCTGGCAAAACTCTCTGGAGGCTCTGCCCGGGCAACTGTTCCTGCCAATGAAATCAAGGTGGAAAAGGCAGAGGGCAGCAATGCTCAAACCGTTGAGGACTGCTTTACCAAGGCTGAGGAGCTTAATAATAAAAAAGTTCAGGTTCGGGGAAAGGTGGTCAAATTCTCCAGCATGATCATGGGCAAAAACTGGGTTCATCTTCAGGATGGTACCGGGGATTCGGAGAAAAAGACCCATGATCTCGTGGTCACCACCTCAGACGAGACCAAAAAAGGTGCTGTTATCACGGTTGAAGGAACCTTGCATAAGGACAAGGATTTTGGTGCTGGCTATCGCTATGATGCCATCATTGAAGAGGCAAAGATCCTGGAATAAAATGTTGCGTACAGGGTTCCTGTAGGGGAACGGTGTGCGAGGCTCCTATATACCGGGCAGGCACAGGGGCCTGCCCCTACAAACCCTGTACTGAAAACAGGGGGGTTATTTTTTAAAAATTCCCTCAGAGGAGAAACAGAAAAAGGGCATGACCTTTCATTGCAAAAATTTTAATCTTGAAAACGGACAATGTAAACGCTTGTCCGGTGAATGTGTGCCTGCCCGCAAGGGATGTGTTCTTGAAGGCCGGATAGCTGTCACAGACGAGCTGGCAGAGAGAATTGAAAAGATCAATAAGGAAACCCGGCAGGGATCCCGAAAAAAGCAAAAGAAATAATTGGCAAAAACAAAAATTGACCCTACCCTGCTCGGTTTTGACTTTGACGGGGTTATCGCTGATACCGCAGAAGTTTTCCTGCGTCTGGCCTGTGAAGACTATGGCCTCTGTGATCTTAGCTGCGCAGATATTGTCAACTTTGAGGTAGAGCAATGCCTTGGCCTGACACGCCCCCAAGCTGATGCCCTTTTCACCAAAATCCTTTTGGATTCCGTGGGAACCGGGTTGCAACCTATGGAGGATGCTGTCCAGGTTCTGGGAGAATTGGCAGAACGCAACCCTGTTTCCGTAATCACTGCCCGGTCTCTTGCAGACCCGGTCCATGATTGGTTTGCTGATTTTTTCCCTGCATCAACCTGCAAGGCTATCAAGGTTATTGCCATGGGAGCCCATGATGGCAAACCTCAATATATCCATAAACAAGGATTACGCTTTTTTATTGATGATCGCGCTGAAACCTGCGTCCAGTTAAGCAAGGCTGGCGTTCACCCCTTTGTTTTCCACCAACCCTGGAACCACAACCGCCACCAACTCCCCGGCGTCAGCTCCTGGCAGGATATCAGGGAACTCGTATCATAGATTTTTTTATCCCCCTGTCTTTTTTACCGCTTTTCTGCAAATTCCACATTCCAGGCCAAACCGGTGAAAGAAGTATTGATATGACAGAGAATCGGCAGACCGGTTCATAAACAACGAAACGGAAAGAGAGCACAATGCTTTCTTTCCGTTTTTTTTTGATACATTCCTGACCAAGAACCTGTTTTTACCAATAAGACCTCCACTGGTGATATGTGTTGCCTGTATAATTATACAAGCCGCCTCGGTACTGGCAGGCCGTAACAGCGCGACTCCAAAGTGCTTCCAGGGCATCATCCGGATGCAGGTAGCTCACCCCGACCCGTACATGAACATTTTCATAGTTATTACAGTAAGCGGTTCCAGATGCACCCCAGTAAGCAATTTCTGTCCGATGCCACTGACCGGCAAGGGCTTGACTGGCCAGAAAAATGCTGAGAAAAAGAACGACTCCAACGAATGTTTTTTTATTGAACATGGCAATACCTCCTTAGTAGTATTTATTATCAATAATAAGAGATCGTATCAGAAAAGTAAACCTTTTTTCGATCACCTTGTATTTTGGTTAAAATATATAGTTTTGAAAACTATTTAAAGACGCTCAATTTTAGTCCCGCCTATATACATGATGCTCTCAAAAAAATATATACCGCCTCGGGCACGGCAGGAGTCGGTCTGATCCGGGCAAAAGATATATTTTTTCTTTGTGCAAATAGAAGCAACATATCTCCAGGTATATTGAAATGATCAACAGGTCTTTTTTTTTGATCTCCAAATATATTTCTTCTATCTTTTTATATAAAAAATATACCTCCTCGTACTCTCCTTCCTTTGCCAAATTGACCAGAAACCCTTCTTTTTTATCCTTGACAGGTTAGCAACATCGCAATACCTTGCTATTATTCTTTTAACTTCATACAAGGAGGTCGCTATGCCTGAGCAAACGTTGATTGAGCAGCTCGCAGCAGTACTGAACGTAGAAGTTGTGTCCCCGATGGACGGAAATGAAGCGCAATCATTGCATAAAGCATTGCCTGGATATCAGGCTGTTGCTGATGACGCTGCCCGCTTTGTCCAGAAGTATGGGGAGACCCTGAATCTGGATGCCTCTGTCCTTGCCGACCTTACGGAAGGACTGGCTGAGGTCAAACGCATGGAACCGGGGGAACATGCGCTGGAAAAATTATATCGGTCGGTCTATCACCAACGCCTGCGGGGCACAGACAGGTGCATGGAAGGGCTTTACAACGCCACCCGTCGTATCCGCAACTTTTCCGAGGCGTATCCTAACATTGCCGAGGAAGGGAAGTTTCTGATTGATTTTATGAAGGCGTTTAAGCCGGGGAGGAAGAAGGAGAAGAGCGGGGATGGGGGAGGTGAAGGATAGGGAAGGAAAATCAGGGGAAGTATCTCCGGCGATAATGTTTTCATGATTGTTACCGGGGATTTGAACCTGTGACCCTACCCTGTAACTCGTATGGCTACGCAGTTTGATTTTGGTGTGTGATACCGTTGTAGCTTATTCAGGCCCTATCATTTTGTTATGATTTGATCCGAATTGCTTTTTGCTTACATTTATGTTTATAATAACAACAAATTATAATTTTGTTATAGGTCTAGATTAATTATGGGGAGTAAGTTCAAATTTAATAAGTATGTTAATATAGGTGCTGAAAGTGCTGAAGATGATAAGGAATATCTTTCTTCATGTTATATTGATACTGGCATGTTGGATGTTTTAAAAAATACAAATCATCCAGGAAGAATAGTTGCAGGACGGACGGGTACAGGAAAAACCGCATTATTGATAAAATTAGAAGAATCTAAAGAAAATGTGGTCTGGATTGAGCCAGACGAATTGTCTCTTCAGTATATTTCCAATTCTACAATCATTAATTATTTGGAAAAAAAATAACGTTAATCTATAAAGTGGACCCCATCGTCAACACAAAAATTGGCATAATTTAAGATAGATTTCGGGCTAACAACAAACTCTCTTATC
>JAABTP010000199.1 GCA_011389815.1 Desulfobulbaceae bacterium
TCTTAATGCTTTCAGTTCCGGTTTTGACCACTGCCACCTGACATAGCAAAACGCTGCCACCCTTTTATAGTATCAGTATATTTAGTATTTCCAGAAGCTTCAAAATGATTAATACCGGATAGGATATTTTTGTTTTGGAAACGGGATTTAAAACAGGGTTCATTTATCGGGTAATACGAGCCAGAGTGGAGCTGCTCGCCTGGTTTTAAGCCGGCCCGATGCCGGGTTAAAAGCAAAAAGGCGCCAGGAACTCTCTCCTGACGCCCACAGACAACCATCGGTATAAAACTTCGCCGTCGGTCGCTGCTCGCCTTAATACGGTTACTTTTTGTATTTTTCCTGTAATAGTTTTCCTTGATATTCACGGTAGCTTGGTCCATAGATCTCTACTTTTATTGATCGGTGGAACACCCTGTCCAATATCGCCCGGGTAGTGATCGGGTCCCCCAGGAACTCCGCCCAGTCAGACTCCTGCACGTTGGTAGTAAAAATAAGGGGTTTGCTTTGCTTGTATCTCTCATCTATGACCTTAAATAACAGATGCGCCTCCTTTGTGACCTCTAGCTCGAGGCGATCATGCCCCATTTCATCTATAACAAGCAGCTGGGGATTAATGTATTTTCGCATTCTCTTTAAAAGAGTCTTTTCATATACGCCTATGTTCAGGTCACTGAGCATCTCAGCACAAGTAGTGTAAAATACCTTGTAGCCCTTCTGACAGGCTATCAGTCCAAGACTCTGCGCCAAATGAGATTTTCCTGTTCCACAGTACCCTATTAGTAAAATAGATTCCTTTCTTTTTATAAACTCCATGGTTGCCAGATCCATGATTAGCTTTTTGCTTAGTTTTGGCTGAAAAGGAAAATCAAAGACCTCAAGCAACTTATAGGGCTGGGGCAGTTTACTGTTTTTAAGGCGGTATTTAATGGCCCTTTCTCTGCGGTCATCAGCCTCCTGCTGCACTATACCATAGATGAACTCCACAAAACCAATATTAGCCTTATTGGCCTTATCTATTGTTGTTTGATAATTTACCGGAAGCTTCTTTAGTCCAAGATACCGGCAGTTTTCCATAAACTCATCTGCCATTTTATTTTTCATCCTCTACGGTTATTATTTCCAAATAGATTTAGCTCGTTTTTCTTTTGAGCGTTAACCTCTAAAAAGTTCTCTATCTCACTTGCCCGGTATACCTTATGTTTTAATCCCCGGCGAACGGCCATGATAATATCATCGCTGTGATAATTTACCTTTAGCGATAACACCTTTCTCAGATGATGCCTGAAGGATACCGGTCGGTGCTTTTTCACCTCTTCTATGTACTGAGTCATTACACTTCCCATGGCCTCCAGGCGTTGGATTACATCTTTAATGGGAGGATTAACAGGTGTTTTAACACTTGCCTGTGGTCGGCGACCTATATACTTGTCTTTACGACCCTTTTCTGCAACAGGGTAGTTTTTTATCATTTCATGCGTGGGACTGTAAATAAAGATCTCATTATTACTTTCCCTTACCAGGCAGGTTTCATACATGTATTGCGGTGGAACAGCGTAAAAATATCTGTCCCATTCTACACAGGCCTCATTGTTAACAATACGGTGCCCGGTAAGGGTGGTGTCAAAATGGGTTTTGGGCAAGGGAAGCAGGCTGGCAAACTCCTCACGGTAAAGTTCAATGGGCGCTTTACCCGTGGTGCGATGTATGCGCTGATCATTAATCATCAAAAGCCAATCCAGGAGTTGCTTTTTCAGATCATCCCGGTTAAAGAAGCTTCGTGCATTTAAAAAATTCTTTTCCAAAAAATAAAATGGCCTCTCTATTTTCAAATTCTCCCTTGGTTTGCCAGGGGTTATGGTAAGTGGTGTAAAACGATAATGAGTAGCCAACTCAAGGAAAGTTTTGTTAAAGACCGGCCTCCCATATTCCCACCTGTCCACGCACGCCTTCTGGTTATCACCTTTAACCTGCCTGGGAACGCCATCAAAATATATAAAGGTGTTGATAAGGCATTTAAACAATGTGAGCTGCTTTTGATCCTCAACGATCTCTATATACTGCCTTCTGGAATAATTGAGTATAAAGCTGAAGAAGATCACTTTCTCCTTTTGCCCGGTTTCAGAAAAGTATATGTAATACTCGCTCCAGTCATGTGATCCTCTCTTGCCGGGGGAGGTCTCTACACAGGTAATAGGATCCGGTGTTTTCCTTACCCTTACAGTGGCCAGGTAGTCACTTAAAATAGTGCGGCCTCCATCATAACCTTTTTCCCTGACAAGCTCAAGTACGCGCACTATGGTGGGCGGGTCATCCTTGTATTTATCCAGTATCTCACCTATGTACTCCTTGTAATTATCCAGCTTTGAGGCTGTCTTTTCACCCATGGGTTTATTATCGCTTTCTTTTTGGCGAGTATCCCGGTTGTCTCTTAGAATGCGATCTACTCTCTCTCTGCTGATTTTAAATTCTCCGGCCAGCCGGCGCACCGACCAGCCAAGAGTGTGCAGGCAAACAATGCTGTTATCTAATGACTGATTTTTCATATTCGTGTTTTGTTTTTTTCAAGAATCGATAATATCCGGCCAGTGCTCTTTTCAAGCCTCTCGAGTCTACCAGAGAGGATGCCAAGCTCCTTGGCTTTTAACTTGTTGCTCTGGTAATGAGTAAACTGACCGGTAAATATGTTGTTTTGAATCAGCAATAGCTCGATGCTCTTTAACAGTCGGTTTCCGTGCTGGCTAAGCCGGCTGTCGTGGATCTCATTCCCTTCAAGGGCCATCTGTATGACTTCCATGGGATGGGATATCACATATTGCTGCTGTTTAAGGGTGGAAGAGGCAAGGAACTTATCGATCAGCACCTGGCTGTCCCTGCTGCTGATATTGTTATCTATGATAATGCGGGTGATAATCTCCTGGTTGCCGCGGGGCAACCTGACAATAAAACGGGCATGAGTGTTGCTGATAACTCCCATGCGAAGATGCTGCTGAACTGATTCCGATAGTTTATCTATCATTCCAAGGCGCCGGCACACCCAGCTTCTGCTGTATCCTGTAAGATTTGATATCATCACCTGATCCAGCATATGTTCCCTGCTCAAAGAGTGAACTACAAGAGCCTCATCATAATCCAAAAGTGAACGACTGACCTTATTGTAGTTTAACATCATTGCCTTGCCTTGTGTTATGGGTATATCAAGTATCATGGCCTGCAGATGTTCCCAACCTAATCTTTCTGCACTATAGAAACGTTTAAACCCGTCTAATATCTGATAATGAGCCTCTTGTCTTCTTAATATAATCGGGTTGAGCTGACCGAATCTTTTTAAAGACTCCTGCATCCGCTCCAACTGGATAGGCCGGATTATACGAAGTGAGGAAAGACTCAAATCCATCTTCTTTAGCTTAAGCTCACAGGTGGTAGCGGGACCGGTCATTTTTTTATTTTTTAAAAGCTAAAATAAAAACAAGATTAATGCCCGTCAATGCCGTCCGTCTTTACAACGGAGCCGGATTCCCGGCCACACCCTCCTGTAACCCACTGTGAATAGTTAATGCAACGATTAACGCGTCCGTATTTACAATCTTTTTACCCGGATGCGTTTTGTAAGGCCTGATCTCGTATAAGCCAGACTCTATAAGCATTTCAGAGGTTAACGCGTCCGTCTTTACAATCTTTGGCCCGAAACCAGGAACCGGACACGTTGTTGCCCTCTGGTACCTTGTTTTTTGTAAAATCAGGTTCCGGTTATCGTATTGGGGATGGGTTGCACGGTAGGTTCTTTGATAGGTTCCCCGTTGTTTATTCTGCCAGGTGGCTTTTTGTGCTTTGCGATTTGCGTAATACACGGGGTCATTTTTTAACCTCTCTCGCTCATGTTTGTTCTTACGCTCCTGCTGACACGCCCTGGAACCACAATAGCGCTGCCCCGATTTAATCCGGGGATTCCTTTTCTTACGCTCTTTGCAATGAGAGCAATAAAAATACTTTGCCATAATAGCCCGATCATGTGAATAATAATCCTGACAGGCTATCTGGAGAAACAAAATTTTTCCTCTCAGTAATGCTACAAAAATTTTGAAGCCTGAAATTAATTTCAGTAATTTGTCTTGGCATAGGTCTTAAGGTTAAATTAGACAATCGGTTAATTGCTTAAATTTAATCTTTTTAACAGACCTATGCTTTTTTAGTATATGAAAAGAAGGGTGTAGATATTTTACTGCCTTGAATAAAAAGATTTCTTCTATGCGATACTGGCAGTGCTTTTCGCCGGAAATTGGCAGTGTTCCTGACCGTCACCGAAAAACTTCAGGTTTCTGTCTTTAGTGCCGTAATAACCGAACTGTTGTAATGCCAGCATCACACCCAGTGCCAGTGGCAGGGCACTGATAATAAATCCGGCAAAAGGTCCGGGGTTATGAAAAGTTCCCGTTATGTTGAACAGGTAGTGATGGGAAGCTGCC
>JAABTP010000200.1 GCA_011389815.1 Desulfobulbaceae bacterium
CTCGGCGCCAGGGGCTGGATGTGCCTCCTCTGCCTCTTGCTGCGTAAAAAAAATGAGAGGGGTCTGAACGGTTACTTCTACGACGCTTCAGTCCTGATGTCAGTTGCTGTGCAAGGGCTTCATTACTGAGGGGGAAGCGCGGGAGGCGGCATTATATGCCGATTGATTCATGGGAAGAATATTTCGCGTTGTCCTTGTCGGCTTGTTTTTTTGGGGAAATTGCGGCCTGCTCCATGCAGCTGATGATGAGGTAGATTTTCTTGATGATGCATTTTATGACGAACCTACTCAAGAAAATGCTGTCAATGATCCCTTTGAGCAGGTTAATCGGGTTGTTTTCACCTTTAACGATTATGCGTTCACATGGATTTTGAATCCTATTGCCACAAGGTACAGCGAACTTCTGCCTGCCGATATTCGGGGTGCTGTGGCAAATGTTTTTTACAATATGCTGGAACCAATACGCGCTGCCAACAGTTTGTTACAGGCAAGGTTTGCTGATACCGGCAATCTGCTGGCCCGCTTCGCTATTAATACCCTTGGTGGTGTTGGTGGCCTTGGAGATCCAGCAGCTGAATTAGGATTTGAAAAAACAAATGCGACTTTTTGCCAGACTCTGGATAATTGGGGTGTTCCAGACGGTATTTTTTTAATGGTTCCTGTTATGGGGCCGACAACCTTACGCGATGTTTCCGGCAAGCTTGTGGATAGTTTTTCAGTGACTCCGTTGTACTATACCTGGGCCGCAGGTTGGGAAGAGTCTGTAACTATTTATCTGGGCAAAGAAGTGAATAATCTTTCTTTGCACCTTGGCGAGTATGAAGCAATGAAAGAGATGAGTTTCGATCCGTATATAGCGGTTCGAGATGGTTTTTATCAATATCGTCGGCAGCGCTGGGCTACCTCTGTTTCCGAAGTTGATGAATAATGTGAATAATATATTTTCCTAAGGTGAAACTATGCAGACTTTTCAACGTATTTTTGCAGTGCTGTTGTGTTTGTTTATCCTCCCTGTTGTTACTCAGGTATCTGCAGCCACTCCTGACCCAACAGAGCAGCTCAGGCCTGTTGTGGAGAAGGTTGTCAGCTTATTAAAGGATACTGAGTTTACGAAACGACCAATAGTTGAGCAGTCTGATGTGATTGTAAAGATTGTCTCGGAACGCTTTGATTTTCAAGAAATGTCTAAAAGAGTGATGGGCAAGGAATGGCGTAGTCTAAATGCGAAACAAA
Organism: Desulfobulbaceae bacterium; assembly: GCA_011389815.1. Classification (GTDB taxonomy): domain Bacteria; phylum Desulfobacterota; class Desulfobulbia; order Desulfobulbales; family Desulfobulbaceae; genus Electrothrix. The sequence goes on from JAABTP010000200.1 coordinate 1,234, forward strand.
AGGAGCAGTTTGTCGGGTTGTTTACCAATCTGTTGCAATATGTCTATATTAATAAGGTTGGAGAATATTTAGATAAAAAAGTTGAATTTACAGACCAGCGTATCAGGCGTGATCGGGCTGAGGTCAAGACGCTGCTTGTCGGTGAAAATAATACTATTCCTGTATCGTATATCATGCTTCTGGAAGAAGATACATGGATGGCGTATGATATAATAATAGAGGGTGTCAGTTTGATCCGAAATTATATGGAGCAGATCCGCAGTGTGCTGAGGGATAAGCAATTCTCCGGTTTGATCGCTATGCTGAAGGAAAAGATTACAAAGCTTGAGGCTGGAGAAAAGGACGACGTCTGATATGGAGCAGAAACAAGCAAAAGAGGAGGCAATATGGGTGATTTGATCTGGCTGATTTTTATTTCCTTAACAGTAGTGCTTGTTGTTGCTGTGCTTTGGTTTATCTGGCGATTACGTCATTTCTCGCAATCGCATAATCAAACCATTGTTGATGATAAACTCATGCAGAGCATGCTTGGTGATGAGGCTTTGTCGCAAGATCTGAAAAATGCCCTTGTTGGTAAAACAAGTCAGCAGCAGTCTCGGAATTATCAGGAACCTCCAGAAGAAAGTAAGGAAGGAGAGAAAGCGGGAGGAGGTAACAGGTAGTTTCCAAAGGTGTAGGGGTGTAGGGGCAGGTACTGTGCCTGCCCGGTATGTAAAGGGCGAACACAGGGGTTCGCCCCTACGATACTACGGTACCGGCAAATTTCTTAGAGGATATATCTGCTCAGATCTTCATTGTCAGAAATATCAAGCAGCTGTTTCTGGACATATTCCGATGTCACCACAAAGGTTCGATCCTCACGCTCTGTGGCATCAAAGGACAGTTCATCCAAAACGCATTCCATAACCGTGTGCAGACGACGCGCACCGATATTTTCGGTTTTCATGTTGACCTCCACAGCGATTCTCGCCATTTCCTGAATAGCCTCTTCTTCAAACTTCAGCTCTATTCCTTCGGTCGCCATCAAGGCCGTGTATTGCTTGATCAAGGCATTTTCCGGTTCTGTGAGAATGCGAAAAAATTCTTCTTTTCCCAAAGGATTCAGATTAACACGGATAGGAAAGCGTCCCTGTAATTCCGGGGCAAGATCTGAGGGCTTATTAGTATAAAAGGCACCAGAGGCAATAAAGAGGATGTGGTCTGTGCGTACAGGGCCATACTTGGTCGTTACGGTGGATCCCTCAACAATGGGCAGCAGATCACGTTGCACCCCTTCTCGTGATACATCAGGGGACCCGGAACCAGAACCGCTTCTTGAGGCGATTTTATCTATTTCATCCAGAAAAATAATGCCAGCCTGCTCGGTTTTCCGAATGGCTTTTTCAGTAACACTTTCTGGGTCAACCAGACGCTGTGCTTCTTCTTTTTTCAGGTATTCCAGTGCATCAGGAACTTTTAGTTTTCGCTCATGCTTTTGCCCTGGAAAAATTTTGGAAAAAGCATCCTGAAGAGAGGACTGCATGTCTTCCATTCCAGAGGAGGAAAACACTTCCACAACTGGTCCCTGGGGTTTTTGAGTTGTTACACTGAGTTCAACAGTGCGATCATCCAACTCACCACTGTGGAGCATTCTCCGCAGTTTTTCCCGGGTTTTCTCTGCTGAGTCAGTTTGTTTTTTGCTTCCTTGCTCCTCGTTTGCCAGCGAGGCTGTTTCACCGCCAAAGGCATCGTTATAGGAGAGGGGAATAACATCAGCATGTTCGTTCTTCCTGCTTGTCTCATCTGCCCCGGATGGAGTTGTTTCCTGCTTTGGGACAGGAGGGAGTAAGAGATCAAGGAGTCGCTCTTCTGCTGCCACTGCTGCCTTGGCAGTCACGCCTTCTTCCTCATCCTTAGTCACCATATTAATGGCAAGTTGAAGGAGATCACGTACCATTGATTCAACATCACGGCCCACATAGCCGACCTCGGTAAATTTAGAGGCCTCGACTTTAATAAAGGGTGATTGGGCCAGATTGGCCAGTCTTCGGGCTATCTCTGTTTTTCCCACACCTGTGGGACCAATCATGATGATATTTTTTGGGGCAATCTCTTCACGCAGAGGAGGCTGCACCTGCTGTCGGCGCCAGCGGTTACGCAGAGCAATGGCAACGGAGCGTTTTGCGTCATCCTGACCAATAATATACTGGTCAAGCCTATGGACAGTCTGCTTTGGGGTTAACGAATTCAACTCACTCATTACTTTTCAAAAAGGTTGGAGGATTTGTTAAGATGTTTTGTTTCCCCTGCTCAGAGAGAAGAGGAACGTGATCTGGTTTTTGATGCGCTGTTTCAGACCTTTTCCACGATAAGACTGTGGTTCGTATACACACAAATGGACCCAGCAATAGTCATTGCTTCTCGGGCAATGGATTCAGCATCAAGGTCAGAATGGGCAATCAGGGCGGTTGCAGCTGCCTGGGCAAAAGAACCGCCTGAACCAATGGCCAGAATGCCGTTATCTGATTCTATCACATCGCCGCTTCCAGAGAGTAGTAGGGACGATTTTTTATCAACAGCAATCATCATGGCCTCAAGACGACGTAACATTTTATCGGTACGCCAGTCCTTGGCCAGCTCCACCGAGGAACGCATTAAATTGCCATTAAACTGCTCCAGTTTTTCTTCCAGCCGATCATACAGGGTAAAGGCGTCTGCTGTTGAACCGGCAAAGCCTGTAATCACTTTATCATGATACAGTCTGCGGACCTTGCGGGCATTATGCTTGATCACGGTCTGTCCCAGTGAGACCTGACCATCGCCTGCAATGACCACTTCGCCCTTATGACGTATAGCCAGGATTGTTGTTGAGCGTATTAATTTCATTGTTATACATTGTTGTCCCGTTCCAGAAGGAAGGGGAAGTATTCGTTTTTTCCTGTCTCTACAACCAAGCTGTCCTGTCTGTAGAGGGAAGTTTCTACTCGTACCTGATGACCTGTTCAACACTAAGCATCAATGGACGTTATGCCATATAAAAAAAGGGTTAACCCAACTTTGCGATACCGAGAAAATAATCCTTTTGAAATCAGCATGTTAAGTGTTTTGGCAATTCGTTCTTG
>JAABTP010000201.1 GCA_011389815.1 Desulfobulbaceae bacterium
GCCAAGAACGAATTGCCAAAACACTTAACATGCTGATTTCAAAAGGATTATTTTCTCGGTATCGCAAAGTTGGGCTAGGGACTGAAGATCATATGCTTCGGTCAGATCATGCTTCAGTACATCAATCAAATCAGTGATGGGCTTCTCACCATTTAAGATAGCCTTATTAAGAGAAGCCTGGATTTGTCTTTCCAACGCAAATCTAGCTACTTCCCCCATAAGTAGTGCTGCTGGACCAAAGGCATTTTTAAACTTAGCGTCTTTTTCTCCATTCAACGCATTGACATTTTCATTGAGTTTATCCAGCGAAGCCTTCAGTTCTTCAGCATTACTCGTAATGCTCTGAGGAGTATCTGAATTTGCAAGCCGCCCCAGCAAAGTTCCATAATTTGCTAATTGCGTAAGAGCAGATAGCCGAGCTGTTATTGCGTCTCTAGAAAACACCTGAAATTCCTCAATCTCGCTTAGTTTTATCTGTTCCCCTTTATTGACTCGTCGATCAATATATGCATCTCTTTGGGTTTTATTTAGTTGAGTGATATAAACCCCGGCACTTTGGGTTACTATTGAAGATGCATTCTGAAAATCACTGATAGGTTTCTTATAGCCCTCAGTTGTAGCACATCCACTCAGCAACAAAGCCGCAAGCGGAATGAATAGTATACTTTTTGTTATATTCATAAGGAGTTCCTTTTTTATTAGGTTATTAAGTGTTAATTAGGAATTATTATCTCTATGGTTGATTAGACCACCACAATGTGGTTAAAGTCAAGTTGATTTTTACGCCCACTGTCACTTTATTACCCAAAAGGATATCTAAAGCTGTATCAAAGCGAATCAGCCATATCCTTCAATGTCCTGCCGGTGCGAAAAACAAAGCTGTTTACGAACAGGGCGCAAATAGTATATGATGCCTTTCCCATGCTTGTATCACCTGAAACATTTCCCAAACATACCAGATGAGCGAACCGGATATCCTGCAAACAATTCTCAAGGACAGCAACTATAACCTGTCCCTGTTCACGGATGATGAACTTGCTGTGCTGCGGAAAAAGATTTTTCTCAAGACTGTCAGGGGGCAGGAAAAGCCCTATGTCAAATGCCTGATCCGGGGCAGGGATATCCTCCTGAAACCGGAAGAGACTGTCCGGCAGTTGTACGCAGCCCGGCTCATTGCTGAATACGGGTATCCGAAAAAGCGGATTGTCTTTGAATACTCGGTCACCTTTGGCAGGGAAAAGAAAAAGGCGGATATTGCCGTGCTGGATAAAGACCGGCCCGACACCCCGTATATTCTGGTAGAGGTGAAAAAGCCCAAGCTCAAGGACGGCAAGCAGCAGCTCCGCTCGTACTGCAACGGCACCGGCTCGCCTGTGGGGGTGTGGACAAACGGGGAACAGATTTCCTATTATCACCGCAAAGACCCGAATTATTTTGAAGATATAACCGATATCCCCAAGGCAACCCAAACCCTTCAGGACATCCTGAACGAGCGGTTCACCCTGAAAGACCTGATTATCAAGGACAAGATTGCCACAGAACGCAAGTCTTTGAAAAATATCATCAAAGAGATGGAAGATGAAGTCCTTGCCAATGCCGGGGTGGATGTGTTTGAAGAGGTGTTCAAGCTGATCTTCACCAAGTTGTATGATGAATATTTGAGCGGGCGGGATAAGGAAGTCCTCAACTACTTGCTTAGGCAGGTCACACAGACCGCTGTGCAGGAGCCGACCCCGGAATACGGAGATGAGCCGTCGTATCTGGGTGGACAGGATTATGAGGCCCTCCGGGATGCAGTGAGCGGTATTGCGGATGATGGTTTCCGGGTCATGGAGTTCAGGAACACAGGCCAGACCGACACCGAGCTGAAAAAGAAGATTCAGGGCCTGTTTGATGCGGCGAAAAAGAAATGGCCGGGCGTGTTCCCCGAAGGGTCGGCCTTTGAACTGTCGGAAAGTCATCTCTCTGTCTGCGTGTCCAGTCTCCAGAATGTGAAGCTGTTCAACTCCAACCTGCTGGTGGTGGATGAAGCCTTTGAATATCTGGTGAATAAATCATCCAAAGGCGAGAAAGGCCAGTATTTCACGCCCCGGCATGTCATTGACATGTGTGTACAGATGCTCAATCCCAAGGCCGGAGAATACATGATTGACACGGCATCCGGCAGTTGCGGTTTTCCGGTGCATACCATCTTTCAGCTGACCGGGCATCTGTTTACCAATGAGGAAATTTCAGAGGAAGACAAGGAGCATGTGCTGAAAATCTTTGGTATAGACTTTGATGAAAAGACCGTCCGGGTGGCCCGCACCCTGAATCTGATTGCCGGGGACGGGGAAACCAATGTCCTGCACCTGAACACCCTGGATTTTAACCGCTGGAGCGACAAGACCGACAAGGACAGGAAGTGGATAACCACCTACGGCACCGGCTTTGGACGGCTGGAAGAACTGCGGGCGGATAAAAAGGAGAACAAGCAGTTTCTCTTTGATCTGCTCATGGCGAATCCGCCTTTTGCCGGGGACATCAAGGAAAGCCGGATTCTCCATCAATATGAACTGGGCTTCAAATCCAACGGCAAAGCCCAGAACAAAGTCGGGCGGGACATCCTCTTTATTGAACGGAACCTGGACTTTCTCAAACCGGGCGGACGCATGGCTATTGTCCTGCCCCAAGGGCGGTTTAATAATACCAGTGACAAGCATATCCGGGAGTTCATCGCCGAACAGGCCCGCATTCTGGCCGTGGTCGGGCTGCACGGCAATACCTTCAAACCCCATACCGGCACCAAAACCAGCGTGCTCTTTGTCCAGAAATGGAACAATGACCCGGATGCCGGGCCGCTCTGTCCCAAGGTGGACGATTACCCTATCTTTTTTGCGGTGTCTGAAAAAGGCGGCAAGGATAATTCCGGGGATTATGTGTATCTCAAGAATGGGGACGGCAAGGAGAAGCTGGACAGACAGGGACATCTGGTTGTTGACCATGATCTGCACAGCCACGACGGGGAACTGCCGGACGGCATTGCAGAGGCGTTTATTGCATGGGCAAAAGAAGAAGGCTTGAGCTTTTGGAGCTAGAGTATGAAAACCTCAGATATTATCATTTATAAGACCACGGACGGGCAAACATCAGTAGCACTTTATGCCCGTGACGGCAATGTATGGCTCAATCAAAAACAGCTTGCGGAACTTTTTGCCACCTCTAAGGCAAATATCAGTATACACATAGCTAACATACTGGAAGAAGGGGAGTTGGTTGAAAATTCAGTTGTTAAGGATTATTTAACAACTGCCGCAGACGGCAAACAGTACAACGTCCGGTACTATGCTCTTCCTATGATACTTGCAGTCGGTTTTCGTGTACGCGGAATTCGCGGAACACAATTTCGCCAGTGGGCAAACCGTCATCTGCATGAATATATGATCAAGGGCTTTTTGATAGACGATGAGCGGCTGAAAAACCCGGATGGTCGCCCGGATTATTTTGATGAAATGCTGGAGCGCATTCGGGATATCCGCGCTTCAGAAAAACGTTTTTATCAGAAAGTCCGTGACCTCTTCGCACTCAGCAGCGATTACGACAGCAGCGACAAAACCACACAGATGTTTTTTGCTGAAGTACAGAACAAGCTCCTGTTTGCCGTGACTGAGCAGACAGCGGCGGAAATTATCGTTAGTCGGGCCAGTGCTGAAAAAAACAACATGGGCCTGACCAGCTGGAAAGGATCGGTTGTCCGCAAGCAGGATATCTACATTGCAAAGAATTATCTCACTGCCGATGAAATCGACACCTTGAACCGTCTGGTTGTCATCTTCCTGGAAACAGCGGAGTTGCGGGCAAAGAGACGCATTGATACAACGATGGATTTCTGGCGGCAAAACGTTGACCAGATTATTCAGTCCAATGATTTTGCCTTACTGGACAATAAAGGTAGCATCAGCAAGAAGCGGATGGAGCAGATTGCCTTGGCTGAATACGGTCAATTCGACGAACGGCGGAAAGCTTATGAGGCGGAACTTGCCGACCGGCAGGATGAAGAGGAGTTGCGGGTGTTGGAAAGTAGGGTTAAGGGTCGGAAGAGGGAGGGGTAAGTGTGCAAGTTTTTATTGTTGATTATTCTCAGATAGATAAAAAAGTATTTAGACTTGAAGCTGAATTTCATGTTTCAAATTCTTTACTGGATATTGAGTGTTTTACTGGTGATGAAATCATCGAATTAGCCCAAGTTCGTAGGATTTGTGCTCAAAACACGAAAAAAAGTCCTTTTTGGGGCCTTGCTCCTCTTTCAAATATCTGT
>JAABTP010000202.1 GCA_011389815.1 Desulfobulbaceae bacterium
GACAGGTATTGGGACAGTATCTGCAAGGCTGCATAAACAACTGCGGAAAGGTGAAAACCGCACTTTTAATCGCACCCCGATGGAAGAACAACTACCGATTTGCCGCTGATGATCGCATTCGCACCGAATTTCGCAGGCTCGGGCATAATCGCGGAATCAAGGGCGATTTCCTGAAAGAGAATTCCCGTATTGTTGTGGAATCAGCGTATCAGCTCAGAACATTAGGAGAACGACGATGCCGCTTAAAGAACATCTGACAAAAACAATCAGCAATCCGGCAAGCGGGATTGCGGCCCCGGAATTTGAATTGGAAGAGGCGGCTGACGGAAAAGTCGGCGGATTTATCATCTCTTCCAGCTTTGCAGGAAAATCTCAGATTGAACGCCAGAATATACTCTGGGATTACCTTGATCAGGCCCTTACCCGGGAGCAGGCTCTCGGCATTGTGTCCCTTGTGACGATCACCCCGGAAGAGGCGCAGGAAGACTGATGTTGACAGAGAGAGTCCTGGAGATTGGCACAACCCCCGACAATCATGAAGCGAGTCGGACATGTCGGGATTCACTCCGTTCGCCCGCAACCTGCGGGCTAATCATCAGGTTGCGATGCAGTGTCATATGTGAGATTGTCGATAGACAGAGCAGGCTCCCAAGCGGAACCCTCACTTGTTGTACTGTCCATGTTTACTACTGACGAAGGATGACAATTATGCTGACAGCGGAAGAAATAAAGAAGAGTATAGTTCTGCTCCCGGAAAAAGAATACAAAAAGCTGAGGAAATGGTTTTCAGAGAGAGACTGGAGTGAATGGGATAGAAAAATTATGCGGGATTCAGAGAATGGCAGCCTGGATTTTCTTGCTGAAGAAGCAATGCTTGAGAAGAAAAAGGGGATGCTGGGTGAACTTTGATGCACAGGACGACATCACGTTTCAGGAAGTGCTTTGAAAGACTTCCGCTGCCTGTGCAGAGTTTGGCTGAAAGCAATTTCGGGCTGCTGCGGAATAATCCGAAGCAGCCGTCGCTGCACTTCAAGAAGGTCGGTAAATTCTGGTCGGCAAGAATCGGCATGGCGTATCGTGCGTTGGCATATGAAGACGGTGAGGATTTTATCTGGGTATGGATCGGAAGCCATGATGACTATATGAAGATGATTAAACAGGGATCGTAGGTTTTCAGCTTCAGTGGACATGTCGGGGTTCGTTCCGTTCACCCGCAACCTACGAGCTTTCAAAAGGCGTAGGTTTTGCCTTCCAAAAGGCATAGGGTTTGTCGTTCAAAAGGCGTAGGGTTTGCCTGTCAAAAACCCTGGCTTCTACATATCAAGAAACCTCCCTTCTATATATCAGAAAGGAAGGATATATATATCAAAAGGGAGACTTTTTAGTATATAGAAGGGCAGGTTTTTGATTCGCAAAAAATTTGCATATATCAATGTATGTATTCATCTTTTTTCATAAAGAATAACCATTTCTTATCAGGAGGTTCCCCATGCCGGTTGGATACTATGTCAGTCCCGTAGGTTGGGGTGAGAGAAACGAACCCCAACAATCATAAGGCGAGTCAGACCCGATTAACCTCTGAGAGATACATCAGCCCTGAGTCTGGCCGGATTCAGGGCTTTTCTTTTTGCCCTGTCGATTTCCTTATCTCGCTTACTTCTCCGTCGCTGTTGACACATATACTTCGGAGTTTTATCATGCAAAATGCACTGAACAGAGTCGGACAGAACAATCAGCAACAAATAAGGACAGGAGCATGCGCAACGCAACAGCAAAAGTATATCGTTTTCTCTCCTTCCTCTATCAGGACGAAATCCCCCTGGCCTTTATTGAGAAAATGCGAGGAACATCTTTTCTTGATAACCTCAACAAACCAGCATGTACTTCCCCCTCCTCCCTTTGCTCCGCCCTCTTCCGGCTGATAACAGTCGTACAAGAAACCTCTCCCCAGGAGCTTTATGATCAGCTTCGTTATGAATATGCAGAACTCTTTCTCAACGCTGGAAAAAATCCTGTTTACCCGTATGCCTCCTGCCATATCACTGGAGAACCCCTGGTTATGCAGAAGCCGGTTTTCCAGGTACGTCAGGTCTATCGCGATAACGGAGTACATAAAAATCCCGCCTACCCGGATCTGGATGATCATATTGCCGTTGAGCTGGAGTTCATGGCCTATCTGACGGAGCAACAGGGAAGAGAAGAGGAGCAACATACTTTTCTGCTCCAGCATCTGGGTTGGGTAGATGCCTTCTGCGACATGCTGAATTCTGCCGCACAGACTCAATTTTACCAGGGATTAGCTGATCTGACTCGGGCGGTGTTGAAAGCGGCACGAACAGAGACGGATAGAGTTAATCCGGCGAATGATCTGGATAAATTTGCGCACCCCCTTGTCCTGCTTGACCTTGATGCTCAAACAAAGACGCTGTGCCAAGGGGCGGTTTCCCCGCAAGCAAACAAAAATATCAAAACCCATTGCTATATCTGTGCCGGACTCTGCGGCCAGGAGGTCAAGCTCAAGGATCAGGTGATCACCGGTCTCGGCGGACTGCAAGGCGACCCCAAAGGAGGCGGACGGCTCTGCATCAAAGGGGCCAATGCCCATAAAAACACCTATTCAGCCTATCGTCTCAAAACGCCGCTGATCCGGGAAAACGGTCGTTTCAGAAAGGCATCCTGGGACGAGGCTCTGGATCTCACTGCCGCTCGCCTGAAGAGCTTTGATCCCAAGACCGTGGGCTTTCATCAGGGCAATGATTTTAATAGCTGGTGCCATGATGCGGTGATGGCGGCTTATGGAACCCCGAACAAGACCACCCATCGCCAGATGTGCGATAATCCCAACCGAATGGCCAATGAGCATTGTTCCAATGATAAACGCCCATGGATCGACTATGCCCATTCCGAATTCATTCTGCTCTTCGGTATTAATGAGCTGGTAACCTCGGTTGGACAGCGTAAACTCAATCTGTTCAAGCAAGCTAGAAAGCAAGGTGCCAAACTGGTCACGGTTGATCCCCGGCAAAGCGAGACTGCTGAGGCATCAACCGAGTGGATTTCTATTATTCCCGGAACCGACGGGGCAATGGCCCTGGCAATGGCCTATGTTTTGGTGACCGAGAATTTATACGATAAGGGATTTGTTAAGGAGTGGTGTTACGGTTTTGCAGCCTTTCAACGACGGCTGATGGGTGAGGAAGACGGCATTCTCCGCACTCCCTTTTGGGCTGAGGCCATCTGCGGGGTACCGGCTGCAACTATTGAGCGGCTGGCCCGGGAATTTGCCGCTGCTGCTCCGGCGGCTGCCGCGCTGTCCTGGACCGGTGTGGCTCAGGTGCCCAATGCGGTTCACGCCACTCAGGCCATTCAGACATTGAACGCCCTTGTAGGGAGTTTTGACGCGCCCGGCGGCCCAAGCCTGATCGGCAAGCGCAAGCTCTCATCTCCCTGGGGAGACGATCAAACCAAGCCACCCAATAATGCGGAAAAATTCAAGCTGAACAGCAGCAAACTCTGGCAGGGATGGATTCCTGCCTATTTTGCAGAGGATGTCCAAGCCGGACGGCTCAAGGCCATGCTCTGTTATTTTGGTAATCCGGTTATGTCCGATGGCTCCGAATCCTCAACCCATCACGCTGTCAGTCAGTTGGAGTTCTCCTGCGCCATTGATTGCTTTATGAGCAATACCACAGAACTCTGCGATGTGATCCTGCCAGACTGTACGTATCTTGAGCAAAGCCGGGTGATCTCTGACTGGATGTATGAATCCTTCATTTCCCTGGGGCAAAAGACCGTTGTGCCGCTGTATGATTCCCGGTCTGTGGTGGCTATTTTTACCGGCTTGGCAGAACGCCTCGGGTTTGGCGAATATTTTTCCTGGCAATCCGAAGAAGAATACATGCGCAATCAGCTCCGAGGACAGGATATCAGTCTGAATGAATTGTATGAGAAGGGGTATTTTGTCACGGATGAGCAGCAATTCTATAAGTACCGTGAATGGAAATCGTTCAACCCTCCGGCAGGTTATGGTTCTTCAGGAAACACAGTGACGGGTAAATATAACTTCATCAATCCGGTCGCGAAAGAGCTGGGAATCAATGCCTTGCCGGATTATATTTCCCCTTATGCGGACTGGCCGGAACTGCAACCGGATCATAAATATCCCATGCTGATCTCTACAGTCGTAAGTTCTCTGACAACTTGACAAATTTGTAAAAAAGCATACAGTATAAGCTACAAGATAACTTCTT
>JAABTP010000019.1:0-23445 GCA_011389815.1 Desulfobulbaceae bacterium
GTGGCTAAATTAATTTTCTGAATTCTCAATAAATACAACTCGTTCATAAAGGCCAAGCCTTAAAGTCGTGCCATTACTCTTGAGACGATTTCCAAACCATCTTTCTCGACCAGCTTCTCATTGCTGATATTAATGGTTATGGAGTGCATATTGTTCGCTCGTATTACCAAGGGTTGATATTAGATTTCAATATGTTTTGGAAATTCCAGGACAAGCTCTGAATGCGCTCTTTCTTCATCAGCATTGAAGAATTGCATTTCACCGTTCTGATTGCATAGCCAAACTTCCTCTGCGCCGCCTGTAAAATACAACCTTCTCTTTTCCCGCATTTCTTCCTCAGTATTGGTTGAGGACAGCACTTCCACGCAGATTTCCGGGGCAACAGAGCTTTCCGTCTGATGTTTGATCTGCTGCCACAGCCCATCCGAACACCAAACCACATCAGCAACCTTGGTGCCTTTTTCTGTGGCAATGGCAAACTCGGGAAAAGCTTCTCCGTGTTGCAGAAGCTGAATCAGTAACTTGATGATCTTCCCTTGCAAGGCGGAATGATAGAGGCGAACCGGAGTCATCAAAATTTGTCCTCTTTCATTGAGTTCAATCTTATAGGGCAAATCACGCAAGTGCGGATCAGCGCATACCTCCTGCCAGTTCATGATTCTTTGCTCCTGATGGGAATTTTACCCCGTGTGTTCAGCTGGAATTTAAAGGGGTGTCCTAGCTCCCAAGCTCCAGCTTGTGAGCACTTATTCCTGAAGCTCTGCTTCTTATATAAAGCGAAACTTCACAGTGTTTGCGCCCAAGCAGAACTTGGGCACTAGAAATCTACTGATTCAATTCAGGACAGGAACTCTGTCGATGAGCTTTGTTCATGAGCTTGGGTCTCAGCCTAGTCAGTCTGTCGCCTACCTTTTGCTGATGGGACTTATACTCTTCGCAAATGGCATCAAGATCATAACCGAATTTCTTGGAATGCTCGTTTCGATATTGTCGTATTTCGTCTATAATCGGATCTTTCATAATTCATCACCTAACAGTTCTTGAGGAGAGCATATTTCAGGGCAATTTGTCCTGCTTGGGAGCACGTATTTCTGAAGCTTTGCTTCTTGTTTGAAGCGGAGCTTCACGGTGTCTGCGCCCAAGCAGAGCTTGGGAACCAGCTGTAAAAATCTCCTTGGATTGTTCGCTGTCGAAGACCTGCTTGAAGGTAAAGTCAGTTTTAACATCAAGGAAGTCCATGAGATCTGGAGTATCACTCACCAATCTACTGGTTTTATAGATTCAAATTTATTACTGACCCATAATCTTGCTTTATCAGGTAATTGCCCTCCAATGCCATTCTCTTCAGAGACCTGTTCCCATACAACCACATGATATGCCGCTGGTTTGTCCTGGAGTTGTTTTTTTATATCTGACAAGTATAATTTTGCTAATTGCATGATTTGGTTATCATACTTAGAGGTAAGTCCGCATGAGGGCTTTGCTTTTGGAGTTCCGTTTGCAATTATTCGCTCTATTAACTCAGTTTTCGAGCCAGACTTTTTTATACTATGTTTACCGCAGATTTCTCGTAATTCCTTAACGGTGAGGGATTCAAAATATAGACTTTGGGTTTCATTAGTTTCGGGAAGTTGTTTTAACAACCCAATCTTAACCAACTGATGATGGATAGATTTAGTCATTGGCCATTGTAGAGCTGCTTGTTCTTCTTTCATCCATCGAACTTCCTCGTGAAATGGTAGCCATCCTGCTGGAGGTTTCTTAACACCAATTTTCTTTAAAGTTGATGGTTTAAGCATTATATCAAACTCTTCAACTTCTATATCAAGAGCGTTAGGATCAAGGTCATTGTCAAAATCTTCTTGGCAGTATGATTTCTTGTCGTAAGCCATCTCTAAAAAATCATTTCTATAGTCCGTGAGATCTGTTATTCGGACTAAAGTTTCTTCAGTATATGGAAAGACAGGAAATTGAAATCCACTTGATGCGACTACTGGTTTCCTTGTTTTTAATGGCTTGTTCTTTACTTCATTTTTTCTTTCAATGGCTTCCGAAATAAGAACGGACATCATTCTTAATGAAGGTTCATTCGGGATGATTATTCCTAAATCATTGGCAAAGTCAATTTGTTTTTGAGTCGCTGGTTCTTGTGGCAATTCTATTATTTCTTCGGGAGTTGTTCCGTCTGCTAATGCTTTCTGGATAGCTTCCTCTTTACTAAAAACTGAATAAATTTTTTTTCTTTTTCTGCCTGTCTTCGTCCCAACACCTTGTATCTCAAAGTCTATTAATATCTTCATAACGTTGTATGCTAGTTAGAGATAAACCCCAAAAATTGAAGAGAACTTAGCTCTCCCCAAACATTTCCTCTGAAAAATCAGACTATGATCTTATCGTCCCGCAAGAGGCTCACGATATAGCCCGGAGATTTATCCCCGGCCGGAAATCATCACGTCTCCCCTTCCTTCCTCTTCGCCTTCTTCCGCTCACTCGACCGCGTCCCGCCGATCATCTCGTACTCTGAGAAATCCGGGCCGATAATCCGAATCTCTTGCGTACTTCCTTCACATCAATCGTCCGCCCGGCATCGCTGTCTTGAATACCTGCTTCAATGGCCTGACGAACATAAATCTGCTCCATAAGGTCATCCCATGTGGCATCATCAGGCAAACTGTTCAGTATCCTGCCCGCCTCTTGTTTTATGCTCTCAACCTGCATATTCTCAGCCTCATTGACTCACCCTGATGCAGGACGAATATCCCGGATATATTCAACCACCCAATGGGAGATCAACCGTTTGGTATCAATATGGCGGTGTTTCGCTTCCTGTTTAATCACAGCGATCTGTTTCGGCGAGAGACCGAGCAGGCGGTAGAGCTTTTTCGCCTCAAGCTGCGCCTGCAAAGCGGGAGAAAGCTGCATATCAACATCTTCCATGCTGTCCCAATAATCAGCCGACGATTGACTGTCCCAGAATTTTTGAACCGCTTCAATTGAAGCAAATTCATCCGGGAGCTTTTTCTTATGCTTTGCCATAGTATTTCCTCTCTTTTCTGTCCATATCACGGGCACTGATAATCAGGGCCTCACGAGTACGCTTATAAATGAACACCACAAAAACGTACCGTCCGCCATCTGTCCGACCATATGCGTAATAGAGATCTTCTCCCCGGACACCTGGCTCCCAAGCTCCAGCTTGGGCACTAGAAAAAATCGGATCATCAATCATCTGTTACTCCTCCCAGCTCTTCCTCTTTGCCTTCCCCCGCTCCCTTGTCCGCAGCAGGCGATACATTCTGCCAAGACAATCTACTTTTAACGACAGCACAGCTCCTCGTTAAACAGGACGCCCCTCTCTTGAAAAGAAGAACGCCTTCTTTTGTCGCATGAACAGCCGCTGCTGAAGCAACAGGCTCTCGTCGCACGTCCATCAGGGGCGATAATCCTACATCTCCACCCGCTTCAACCCTGCTGCTCTTTTCAGACAATACGCTATCAGTCTTTGTCCTTCTTCGAAATCTGCAGGGTGTCATCCTGGTCAGGGAGTTGAGAAAAGACACGATCAGCCAGTCCGGGCCTGCCGGATGCCACCAAAGGGATCTTGTTGTCGCGTATGCCATGCTCCCTGTTGTATGCCCGTATTTTCCGCTGCGCAGAATACACTTTTTCCCAGGCAGCCTGCAATTTCTCCCTGACCTGCCTCTGCGCTTCGCAGATAGCCGCTTCCTCCTCTCTTGACTTGATCAAACTATCAAGCGAGTCCTGTAATTCTGCTATAGGGAGCGGCAGGTTGGCAAACTTCGGATTTTCAGTTATTGTCTTAATAATCTTCTTGGCTACCTCAATAAGCTCTTCTTCGTCAATGGGGAGTTCGTCTTCCAGTTCCATTGTGACCTCTTTTTGTTCTGTTGTTCATTCCAGACAATACGCTGAAGATTATTTCCATACTGAGCCGCATGTTCTTCTGCGAACGTCCTTCAGATCAACCGTCCGCCCAGCATCACTCTCTTTGATACCTGCTTCAATAACCTGACGAACGTCAATCTGCTCCATAAGATCATCCCATATCACCGGGAGATGCGTTAAAGGTTAACATATCACAATATGGCAACCAACTAAAATATTAAAGAGATAGCGCAAGAAGCATACGGAACCAGTATCCACTCTTGCTTTGCAAATGAATTTATAGTATTTGTTTCACAAAACATACCAACCTCGGGAATCCCATAAAACTAACAGGCTCTACCTCAACACCATCATATGACTTATATACCCCGCAGGATAGTCTTTCTCTTTTTTTTAACAGGATACTTTATCCTTTTCTTTCCAGGAAATTGCCCAGTTCCTGGAAAATATCAGGTTAATGCCGAAATAGTACCATCTTCTTCAGCACCAGCAAATGATACCCTGCAACAGATTATTCAAGCCAAGCAGACTCTGGAAGAAAAGCTGGCTGAAGAGGAAAAAAGGCTCAAAAAGGAAAAAACCGATTCCCAACAAGAAGATATCCGACATCAAATTCAAGAGATTAATGCTCGTATCCAGGCACTGGATAATGATTTTGAAAGTATTGTTTCAGGGGTGGATCCGGCAGAGTTTACCGTAGCCGACGAGAACATTGATTGGCAACAGGAATTCAAGGGATTGCTGAGTCCGATTCTTGAAGAAATGAAAAAGATGACGGCCCGGCCCCGTGAGTTGGAGGCATTGCGTAAGCAGGTGGCGCAGTATCAACGCCACATCACCCTGACAGAAAATGCCATAAGAAATATTCAACGCCACCTGGATCGCACGACTTCTAAGGCCGTGAAGCAGGAACTTAATGGGTTAATTCTTTCCCGCCAGCAACGGCATGATGAACTCAAGGCACGTCTGGCAGCTGTGCAGCAGCAACTCACGGAAAAAGAGCATTCCAAGGTATCCATGCTCCATTCAATCCGAGCATTTTTTCGTAACTTTTTCAGAAGCAGAGGGCTTAACCTCCTGCTGGCCGTTTCTGCCTTTTTTATTATTTTTCTGACCCTGCGTGAAGCGCAACGACTTGCCCATAAAAAAACACGTCTGGGCCGATTAGGTGAGCATCGCTCTTTTTTTCTCCGTCTGGCTACCATTATATATTATTTACTGACCTTTCTGATATCGCTCACTGCCTTTATCATGGTCCTGTACTTTTCCGGTGATTGGGTGCTGCTCGGCCTTGCCTTCTTCTTTTTGTTTGGCGTGGCCTGGACCAGTAAACAGACCCTGCCCAAATTTTGGGAACAGGCCAAACTGCTGCTCAATCTCAGCACAGTGCGGGAGGGAGAACGCATTGTCTACCAGGGCCTGCCGTGGCGGGTGATGGCCCTGAATCTGTACACCAAGCTTCATAATCCAGATCTTCGTGGCGGCATGATACGCCTTCCCCTGACCGCACTTATTGGCCTTGAATCTCGCCCTTTTTACACAAACGAGCCGTGGTTTCCCACCAAGACCGGGGATCTGGTCGAGCTGGCAGACGGAGCCATAGGCACCATAGCATTACAAACCCCGGAAATGGTGGTGCTGGACACCCGGGGAGGCGCACAAAAGACCTATTCAACCCTGACCTTTCTGGGGCTGAATCCGATAAACTATTCTGCTAACAGCTTTGCTGTTTTTTCTGAGTTTGGTATTGATTATGCGTGTCAAAAAGACATTGTCCGCACAATTCCTGACCTTCTCCATAAACATGTCATCAAGATGCTGGAAGAACAAGAGTATGCTTCTGACCTGATTGAACTGATCGTGGACTTTAAGGAGGCTGCGGCTTCCTCATTAAATCTTTTGATGTTTGCTAAATTTAAGAACGAGCAGGCACCCAATTATTTTGCCCTGGGCAGGCTTCTCCAACAGGCCGGTGTTGATGCCTGCAACCAATACGGCTGGGGTATTCCTTTCACGCAAATTACCCTGCATCAGGCTGAGGAGACAAAAAAGTCCATCCCAAGCCACATTGGACAACAACTTGACAGTTAATTTATGGTCATGCTACGCAACCCTGATCCCAACCGTCCCTGCAATAAACTCGCCAACCCTGCAAGCCGTCTCCACACCATGTGCATGCAAGGCCTTCAGCAAATCCCCTGCCTGATCCTGGGGCAGAGCCAGCACCAGGCCACCCGAGATCTGAGGATCATAGAGCAGTTCCTTTTCGGCTGATGAAAGAGCAGCTTCTCTCTCCAACTCCTCCTGAGCCAGCAAGGCCTGATTGGCCCGATTACTGTCCGGGATAATCTTTTTCTGGTACATTGCTCTGGCCCCTGGATATACAGGCAGATCCTGAGAGCGGAGCACTGCCTTTACCTGAGCACTGCTGGCCATTGTCTGCAAACAGGCAAGTATCCCGGAGTCACCCACATCAGCACAGGCATGGATATCAAAGGACTGAGCAGTCTCCATTGCTGTTTTGTTTAAGGATGCCATGATCGGCAAGGTTTCCTTTTCCAACTCCTGAAAAGAATATTTCCCCTTCCGTACTGCCTCAAAAAGCACCCCGGTTCCCAGCGGCTTGGTGAGAACAAGGGCATCGCCAGGCTGAGCATTGCCCGGAGTAGTGATCTGTTCCGGATGCACCACTCCGTTGACAGAAAACCCGTACCTGGGGTCCTTGTCATACAGTAAATGCCCTCCTGCGAGACAAACTCCAGCCTCAACCATCTTGTCAGAGCCACCCCGGAGCATTTCCCTGAGCATTCCCTGATCCAGTTGCCTGGAAGGAAACAGGGCTAATCGGAGCAACTCCCACAAGGTCCCCTTACTCCGCTGTTCCCCAGGCAACAAAACCAGGTTCAGGGCTGTAACAGGTTGCCCTCCTAAGACATAGACCTTGGTTAAGGCATGGGCTGCGGCAAGCTGACCAAACCAGTAGGGGTCCGGGACAGGCTGGGGGATAAGTTCGACAGTATTGATTGATGCTTTTTCAGGAGAGAGACCATAGATTGTGGTGGAGCCTGTTCGTTGCAGGCCTCCCAACAGGTTAGGATCATTGAGGGGGGATAATTCCGCCAGCGCATTCGACAGAACTGTCGAAGTATTTTTCAATACTCAACCGCAGCCTCTGTTTTTTTCAATATCTTGTTGATTCTTCACGGCGAGTACGAGAAAAGAAGGAGGGGAATATTTGTTCCCCCTCCCCCAGAAAAGAGGGAGGGACGTTTAACCGATTTACTCAAAGGGTTTGGGTTGCGGAGTTTTTTCCGTTGAAGGCGGCAGGATAGGCAGGGTGAATGAGGGTTGATCACCGGTCAGGGTCTTTAAGAAGGCCACGATCTGGGCATTCTGCTCTTTTGTGAATTCAGCACCCAACTGCAAGCGCCCCATGACATCAACAGCCTCGGTCAGGGTTTCTGCCTCACCATCATGGAAATACGGGTAGGTCAGCTCAACATTACGCAGGGTCGGCACCTTAAAGGCAAAACGATCTTCATCCTTGCCAGTCACAGCCTTGCGACCTTCAGTGGGACTCTTGGACTTATACTCTTCCATCACGCCCATTTTCTGAAAAGAAGTTCCCCCCATTGCCTCGCCATAATGACAGGAGATACAACCGGAATCCTTAAACAGTTTATAGCCTGCCAACTCATCTTCGTTAAGGGCTTTTTTATCCCCCAGCAGCCATTGATCAAAGCGGGAATTCGGGGTCACCAGGGTTTTCTCAAATTCAGCAATGGCATCGGTTGCCCGGTCAATATTAATTGTATCGTCTCCAAAGACCTGCTTAAATTCGGTAACGTAGCCCGGGATAGAAGTTAAAACATCTTCAGCCATTTCATGGGTAAAGGCCATTTCGCCGGGATTGGCTATGGGTCCGCCAGCCTGATCCTTCAGGGTCTCTGCCCGGCCATCCCAGAATTGAACAAAGTTTAAGCTGGAGTTTAAGACAGTGGGAGCATTGATCGGCCCTTTCTGCCAGTTATGACCAATGGAGGTCTTGATATTATCTGAGCCGCCCATACTCAGATTATGACAGGAGTTACAAGAGATAAATCCTGATTTGGAAAGGCGGGGATCAAAGAAAAGCTTTTTGCCGAGTTCAGCCTTGGCCAGATTGATTTCCTTAACTGGTGCAATAGGTTGAATAGGTTCCTCTGCTCCTGCCTGGCCTGCTGCTCCCAATAATGTCACACACAATAAAGACACCACGCCTGTTCTGACTTTCATTCTTTTTCTCCTTTTTTTGTAACAGATGATTATCGCATGCCTATAGCACGCATTACCTTGACTTGTGGATAATTTTATATGAGCAAAAGAAACAAGTCAAACAGGGAAAATAAAATTCAGAAAAGAATGAAAAAATACAAAAAGGGTAATCTGTTATCCCGCCCCAAGGGACGGGATAAGCAGGGGGAAAAATGCAAAAGAGGGAGATTTGTTCTCCCGCCCTCTGGGACGGGAGAAAGGGAAGAGTGAAGCCTATACCTGAAGCTCTCTAAGCTCTGGCGGTAAATCATTTTTCTTTGCTGCATTACACTCCTTGCAGCAGGGGACCAAATTTCCTTTTGTAGACTGCCCGCCTCGGGACAGGGGAATGATATGATCCATAGTCAGCTCTTTTACAGGAACCTGGCGATGGCAATAATGGCAGGTGCCATCAGCAGTCTTTTGCTGCCACCAACGGGTCTTGCGTAATTCTCTGGCTTTTCTTCTTTCTGCCCGGATCGTTGAATCATCAATACCGAAACCATAGACAAAATCTTCATTCATCATCGACAAGTCCTCCTAACAACAGCTGTCGAGCTATTCCAACAAGATAAAGTGAACCGGCAATACAAATCAAATCATTGGGGGCTGCCAGAATGCGGGCCTGTTGCAAAGCCGCCGGAACGGTCTCTTGACAAATAACCTTTTGATGCATTGTTGTCGGCAAACTCACCTTGAGCTGACTGGTCCGCGCCGAACGTTCCGACTCGGGCCGGGTAAAAATAATAAGGTCTGCCTGGGGAGCAATGTCACTGAGGGTGATGCGCAGGTCTTTATCGTTCATTGCACCCCAGACCAGGATCAATCGGTTACGGGAAAAATCGCGTAAGGCATGTTTCAGGGCCTTGACTCCGGCAGGATTATGCGCCCCATCAAGAAGGAAGTTCCAGCCCTCGCTTTCTTTATCGACTTTTTTGTTATCCTTATTCAGACGAAAAAATTCTAACCGGCCCGGCCATAAGGTTTGCTCCAGTCCGGTACGCATCTGCTCTTCTGTCACGCTCCATCCCTGTTGACCAAGCAGTTGGAGTGCGGCAAGGGCCAGCGAGGCATTGGTAACCTGATAATTACCGCGCAAGGCCATGGGTAAATCCATCAGCACCTCACCTTCCAGCCCCTGATATTGCCAGGAACGTTTCAAATCCATCAGCACCTCACCTTCCAGCCCCTGATATTGCCAGGAACGTTTCTCTTCCGGGTTAAAAGAGCCACTGAATTCCCGGCCAAAAAGAAAGAGTGGAGCCTCACGCTCATCGCAGGTTTGACGGATGACTCTACCTGAATCATCATTTGCCACCCCGGAAACCACAGGAATGCCTTGCTTGATAATGCCCGCTTTTTCTGTGGACACTTCTGCCAGGGTTGTGCCCAGGTACTGCTCATGATCCATGCTCACATTGGTGATCAGAGAGATCAGGGGAGTGACCACATTGGTGGCGTCCAACCGGCCTCCCATGCCCACTTCCAGGATAGCGCAGTCCACCTTTTGTTCAGCAAACCAGAGCAGGGCCAGGGTGGTGGTGCATTCAAAATAGGTAATTTGACTCCCACCAAGGACATCGTGAATTTTTGTGATGAAGCGGGCAAAATCTTCCTTACTGATATAGCTCTTGCCAATCCGAAAGCGCTCCCGCACAGAGCTGAGATGAGGAGAGGTGTAGAAACCAGCCTGATAACCAGCTGCCGTGAGAATGGAACAAAGGGTTGCACCCACTGAGCCCTTGCCATTGGTGCCGCCCACATGGATACATTGCAGATCCTGGTGTGGCTTTCCCAGTCGTTCTAAAAACTGATTCATAGAATCCAGGCCCAGTTTGATCTTAAAAAACTGGAGCTGGTCAAGAAAGTCCCATGCCTCTTGGTAGTTCATATCCTTACATGCTTGGTTATGCGTTTTTTTTGGTTTACTCCTTTCCCAATGCATAGGGAATATAATATGTACGTCACCAGTTGCCAACAGAGAACGGCGTTGCTGTATCAGGATAATTCGGTATAATACGGAAAAAACAAGTGGATTTTTACATTTTTTTTACAGTGGAAGAGCTGTGGTGCAGGTACTTGATGGCGAGGTGGAAAGCACGGTAGGTTGGGGTGAGAGAAACGAACCCCAACAATCATGAAGCGAATCGGACATGTTGGGGTTCGCAAAGCTCACCCCAACCTACGAGCTGCGGTACTTGGGTTGCATGAGTATGCAACTCCCGAGTCGCATTAGTATGGAACGTATCAGTTGCATTAGTATGCGACCAGGAGGCGGTGCCGGGTGGAACTGCGATATCTTGCAACCATTGGCACACAGGTAAAAGGGTGGCACGGCATGGAGGGGCGACCGGCCGGTCGCCCCTACGGCACACTCTCCCAGGCCTGAGCTTGGGAACCAGAAAAAGGAGAAATATCATGAGCCACGAAATGACAGTGAAAAAGCTGACAGAGATTACAGCGTATCAGGAAGGATCCGTGGTCAGCTCAACCATTATCAACAAGATGAGCGGGACCGTGACCTTATTTGCCTTTGATAAGGGGCAAGGGCTGAGTGAGCATACAGCAGCCTATGATGCTATGGTGCAGGTGCTTGACGGCGAGGTGGAAATCACGGTTTCCGGGAAGCCATTTCAGTTGCAGGCCGGAGAGATGTTAATCATGCCTGCCAATGAACCCCATGCGTTGCAGGCGATTACCCGCTTTAAGATGATGTTGACTATGATTAAGTCGTAACCCGGTAAGAAGCAGAGCTTCAGCAAGAAGGATTCCATAAGGGTTCCCAGGCCGGAGCTTGGGAATTAGAAAAACCCAAGTTGCCTGGCATATGCAATATAAGTTTTTCTATATTGCACTATCCTCTTCCATAGGAAGGGAGGGGCACGGCATGCCGTGCCCGTACAACCTGTTTCGATCCTCGTCCCGCACCCCAACCTACGAGCTAACTCGTAGATATGTACTGCAAGAAAATACTTGCACAAGCAAGGCTCGGATGGGTATTCTATGCAGCACTCTCTATCGAACAAATAACCTTTTCCAGGAACGGTTTGCGCCATGCCCCATCAATCCCACATCCTTGTCCAGGAAAGTTAGCAAGATACCATGAAAACCCCGATACCCCATCCCCCTTACATCATCCGTCCCGGCGTCCCGGAAGAGGTCTTTACCGACCGGCAGGATTATCTGGACTTTTTCCACAATGCCGCACTCAAGGCCATAACCCGGCGCACCATGTCCACTGTGCTTCTGGGCCAGCGGCGCATGGGCAAAACCGAGATCTTTCTCCGCACCGTGAATCGCCTCTTTTGGGAGCAGGATCATCAAGACCCCAAAGCAGCAGTGCCGGTCTATTTCAGTTTCCCGGATGAGATCATCAGCCGACAGGATTTCGCCCTCAAATACACGGAAAACTTTGTCCGCTGGTATGCGGCCTTCCGACTCCAGAACCCGAAACTGTTACGAGAGCCGGAAGATCCCTTTGAACTGATTCCGCTATTGCGGGAGAATACCGCTCTTTCGGAACCGTTCAGAGATTTTGCCCTGGGGCTGCTCAAGGCGATTCCTTCCGGCAATGTTATCCTGCCCGAGGAAAAGGCCTTGCTACTGCCCCGCGCTGTGTCAGATTACGACGACAGCACAGTAGTCATGTTTCTGGACGAGTTTCAGAACACCCATCTGCCGGAATACGAATTTCGGGTGGTGGGCTTTATGCAGCAGGCGGTGGAGTCCACGGCCTGTCCTCATTTTGTCACCGGTTCAGCCATGAGCATCCTGTCCCGGGAAATTATCGGACGCGGTGCCTTGTTCGGCAGATTTTCCGGTGAGGAGATCAATACCTTTTCTCCGTACTGGGGCAGCGAACTTGTCCGACGGGCGACCTGTTTCTACAGGGCCGAGGTGCCGGAACTCATGGCCCCGGTCGTGGCAGACCGTTGCGGCGGTAATCCTTTTTACATCACAGCTATCATTCGTCAGGCCGCAAAGCTGGGCACCCCTCTTGTCGATGAAGAGTCTATCAACAAAATCCTGGCCGTGGATATCTCCTCCGGCTTTATCTGGGGTGAACTGCACGATCAGGTTACCCGCTGGATTAAACGAATCAACGAGCACGGCATAACCAAATGGATTCTCTATCTGTCCGCAATCTGCCAGGGCGAAAAGATTTCCCTGGAACAGTTGCAACAGGAACTCAAGGCCCGTGAAGGCAGGGACGTGCCTCTGGACACGATCCGGGACATCCTGGTCCGCCTCTCCCGTGGCGACCTGGTGGATTATCTGGAACTGGGCGGCTGGTTCCGCAAGATCAACGATCCCATCCTTCTGGAGTTCCTCAAGGTCTGGGGCAGAATTGAGGTGGAGGGCCAGCCTGCTCAGGCAGTTCAGGACGATTTGCGGGAGCAGTACGAAGAAGGGGCGACCGGCCGGTCGCCCCTTCAACGGCGGTTTCACGAATACAAGGGCTATCTTGGTGAAGTTTTCATGAGCCAGATCCTGCTTGGAAGTTCGCAGAAGGTCTTTCCCGGAAGATTGTTTCACACAGATGAAGACATTACCATGCCGTGGAGATTTACCTATGTGCATCACCGGGTCCGACTCGGGTCAGGCCAGGGAAAGGAGATCGACCTGTACGGCGCAGCTGGCTCAGAGGTCTGGATCGGGCAGAGCAAATGGACAAAGTCCCTGGTCGGGTTAAAGGTACTCAAAGAACTTTGGGCACAGGGGGAGCAGGTGCGGAGAGAGCGGGAACGCGAACCCCGAATTCTGCGGCTGTGGCTCTTTGCCTACAATGGCCTGACAGCCGAGGCCGAAGAATACGCCCGTGCGCAGGGTATCCTCTGGTCTGCCAAAGAGGAGCTGAATGAACTGTTGCTCCTGCTGGGGCTGCGAAAACTGCCGGACAATCTTTAAGGGATCTAACAGGAAAAATCTTTCCCCTTATGCTATCAGGCAGGCACAGGAGCCTGCCCCGACCACATATACAGAAAACACCATGCTCCAGGAACTACGTGTCAATAATCTGGCCTTGATTGACCGGCTTGATCTGGATTTTTCCGAGACCAACACCGGCCTGATTGCCTTTACCGGTGAAACCGGGGCAGGAAAATCCATCATCCTCCAGGCAGTGCATTTACTCACTGGTGGCCGGGCCTCAGCCTCCTGGGTACGCAATGACTGCGAACAGGCTGTGATTGAGGCCCGGTTCGGCATCAATGGTCAGGAGGAAATCCAAAGGCTCTTGCAGGAACACGGGCTGGAAAACGAGGATGATGATGAAGGCTGTATTCTCCGCCGCATCGTCAGCAGCAAGGGAAGAAGTCGAATTTTCATTAATGACCGGCTGGCAACAACCCGTCTGGCCCATACTCTGGCTGAGAATCTGGTCAATATTGCCAGCCAGCACGACCAGCAACTCCTGCTTAAAAGCAATAACCATATTGATTTCCTGGACAGCTACAGTGAACTGTGGGAGCAACGGAACCAGTATCGACAGGTGTATAGTCGTTGGCAAAAGCTGGCCCGCCAGTTACGGGAAGTACAGGAGCAGGAACAGGATAAGGAACAACGCCGGGATTTTCTCAGTTTTCAACGCAATGAAATCCAGGAGGTGGCACCTCTGCCCAATGAAGACGAACAGCTGATCAAGGAGCGGGATGTGCTCAAATCCTCAACAACTCTGGCTGAGCTGGTCGGGAAAAGCCATTTTCATCTCCAGGACAAGGTGACCCCCCTTCTCACCGAGGTCCGTAAAAGCATGGAACATGCAGCGGCCCTTGATCCGGCTCTCCAGGAAGTATCCAGGCAGAGCAGTTCTGTTTTTTTTGAAGTGGAAGACCTGGAAGGCAATCTCCGCAACTATCTGGATTCCATTCCATCGGATCAGGGACGGGTGGATCAGATTGCGGCCCGGTTGGCCCAGCTCAGACAGTTGCAGCGCAAATACGGTACAACCCTGGAAGAAGTGCTGGAGTTTGCCGATCAGGTGACCAAGGAACTGAATTCTTTGGATCACCTGGATGAACACATCGCAGCTTTAGCAAAAGAGCTGGATCAGGTTGAAACGGAACTGCGCCAAAAAGCAGAGGCCTTATCCGCAGAACGTTTTCAGGGAGCAGAACGGCTGGCCAAGGCCATGCAGGCAGAACTGGATTCCTTAAGCTTTCGTCAGGCCCTGTTTGAAGTTTCAATCCAGACTAAAGATTTTGGGAGCAAAAGAACAAACCAGACATCCTCTGCCTTTTCCGCTACAGGTGCTGATACTGTGACCTTTCTCTTTTCTGCCAATCCAGGTGAGCCACCCAAACCCCTGACTGAGGTGGTCTCTGGCGGTGAGCTGTCCCGGCTCATGCTGGCGATGAAATGTTTACTGGCCCGACGGGACAAGGTGGACACTGTTATCTTTGATGAAATTGATGCAGGTATTGGCGGTGAAGCGGCTGAGGCTGTTGCCCGCAAGATTGATGAGTTGGCCAGTCATCACCAGGTCTTCTGTATCACCCATCTGCCCCAGATTGCTGCCTATGCTGATGCCCATTTCCTAGTGGGAAAACAGGTGGACACCAACCGAACCTTTACCACCATTCGCTCTCTCAACCATGAAGAACGGATCAATGAATTGGCCCGGATGCTGGGTGGTGACCATCCCAGCGAACAAACCCTGATCTTTGCCCGAGAGCTGGTGGAAGGGCGGGCAGAGGTACAATGAACTACCCCGCCCCAAGGGGCGGGGTATCAAACTGAAGTGAGGTGGGGTACGGCACGCCGTACCCCTACTCACCCTTTGAAGCATCACATACCATCCATTCATGCAACACCTTACAGATACTCCAGCCATTACAGCTATAGGCCTCTTTTCCGGTGGCCTTGATTCCATCCTTGCCTGCCGTGTCATTGCCCGGCAAGGCATCCAGGTTCGAGCCTTAAAATTTGTCACCCCGTTTTTTGACCATGCTCTCCTTGATCAAGAGCAGGAATACCAGCAAGAGGTACAAAAAAAATACGGCCTGGATGTAGAACTGGTGGATATCAGCGCAGGTTATATTGAGCTGTTACGTAACCCCTCCCATGGGTTTGGCAAAAATTTCAACCCCTGTATTGACTGCAAGATTATGATGCTCAGCAAGGCCAAAGAAATAATGAAAACCTACGGAGCCTCTTTTCTCATTACCGGTGAAGTGCTGGGCCAACGGCCCATGTCGCAACGCCGGGATACCCTCAACCTTATTGAACGGGACGCAGACTGCCGGGATATCCTCCTTCGGCCCTTATCAGCACAGCTCATGGCCCCTATCCTGGCAGAACGGGAAGGTCTGGTGGATCGGGAGCGCTTATACACCTTTTCCGGACGGAGTCGCAAACCCCAGGTTGCCCTGGCCCGTGATTTGGGAATTACCGACTTCCCAGCCCCTGCTGGCGGCTGTGTGCTGACAGACCCCAATCTTGCAGCCCGGATCCGCCGCTTTTATGAGGGACTCTTTCTCATCGGCAAAGATGAGATCACTGCCTCGGATATCCGGCTTCTCCTGCTGGGGCGTCAATTCCGTCTTCCCGGCGGGCATTGGCTGGTCCTGGGCAGGAATGAGGAGGAGAATGATCGCCTGAACCAACTCTGCGAACCGCATGACTGGCTGCTCTATATGCCGGAACGACCTGGGCCCACTGCTTTACTACGCCGGGGTAATGCCTTGCTCACCAACCTTGATGAGCAAGAGGAGATTCTGCGTTCAGTGACAGGGTTAATCATCCGCTACGGAAGAAAAATCAAGGGAAAGCTCCCGCCCGGTGAGGTCCTTTTTCAAAAAGGGAAAGAACAAACAATGCTACAAGCAACAGTGCTGGCAGATGACGTTTTCCAGGACTGGATTGTCTGAGTATCCATCTTAATCAACTTCTACAAGCTACGTTGACACTCATTCTCTTTTACAGTATCATTTTATATAAGATAAAAAATAATAGCGCATTACCAAGCGGTAAGGCTTCAACAGAATAATCTCTTTTCCTGGTGCAACCCGTGCATGCCCTTGATCTCGCTCATTTCATCATCACCACATACCCTGATAAAGGCATCACCCCGATGAAACTGCAAAAGCTCGCCTATTATGCTAAGTCATGGACTTTGGTTGCAAAACATTCGTTTATCCAGGCTGATTTCGAAAAGTGGACCTATGGGCCGGTAAACACCCTTATCTATAATGCCTATAAGCAACACGGTGCTGATGTCATCCCTTCTGGGAAAACAACACTCAGTATCAGCCACAAACAAAAAGAGCTACTTACCTTTATTCTGGACAATTACATCGACTACTCCGCTTTTACCCTCAGTGCCATGACCCATAATGAGGCACCTTGGCTGGAAGCAGAGGACAATGCTGTTATCAGTGATGCTGCGATTATCTCCTACTATTCCAATCAAGCTTTTGCTAAAAACTTCATCAAGCTCCAAAATGCCGATCAGCAGCCCTTTCATGTGCTGAAATCCAATTCCTGGCATTCCTTCACGCTGGACATGGATGCAGAAGAAGCAGAAACCTTTGCCATCTACCCCACCGCAGAAGACTATCAGCATCAGAGCCAGAAAGCCAATCACGATTTTCAGAAGCTGCTGCGGGAAATCGACGAGCTGCTGTAAGTGCATCATCAAAGCGATTCCCATGATCGGACACATTTTTGTGAACTTCTCAGGGACTTTCCCGTGCCCTCCCCTCCAGTGCCTGAAACGGCCTTACGAACAGTCCATGCCCGCTTTGAGAAGTTGAACACAGAGAGCTTTACCCCTAAACTCAGACAGCTCCACGCTAAAGAATACCAACGCCTATTCAATCAGCTGCCCATTATCCTTCATCGCTATCTCTTTGAGGGGATTTTCTCAAACGCAGGAGTGTATCGCCAGTATCAAGATCCAAAAAACGGTGCTGTGTTCTTTGGTGCCAGACAACAATTCCAAGGTGCTCCAGCCGGAAAAATTAACAACGAAATACAACAGGCAGTGTCTCACCTGCTCCCACAAACGAATCACCCTGTTTACCAAGCTGTCAAATTCTATCAGCAATTTATCAGAACCCACCCTTTTTATGATGCCAACGGCAGAATAGGACGTTTCCTCCTTGAAATCTATCTCAATCTGCACGGGATCGGCATACAGTGGAAGCGACTTTATGCCAATGAAAAATGGATCAAAAAACTTAATGACTGCCACCGAAGGATGAAGTCTCCAGAGTATGAACGCTATCTTGGCTTCCTGGTATCCCACTGGAGTAAATGCATTTTTTATGAAAAAAATACTATTAACCCCTTACCAGGATCACCTGACAGCTGTCCTTAACCGGTCAAACGTGCTGCGTCTTGCTTACCCTTTTCTTCGTCAACAAAATAAAATAAAATTCCACCAATAAGAAAGAGCAACATGATGGAGCCAATCCCCCAACGTGACGCAAGCCTGCCCACGCTTTCAACCTGCTCAACTGTTGGTGCAGGAGGCATGAGGATCCGTCGGACAATCAGACCAACGATTCCCATCAAAGCAGGCCCAAGAATAGCGGCAAACTTACCCAGCATATTATAAAAGCCATAGTACTCAGCAGGCTTGTCCCTAGGAATCAGGCGCGAGTAATAAGAGCGGCTCAGGGCCTGAATACCACCCTGCACCAGACCAATGGCCCCGGCCAGAATGTAAAACTCCTGCTTTGTTTCCATCATAACGCCCCAAAGGGTGATCAGCATGTAGATTCCAATCCCCAAAAAAATAGCCTTGCGTACGCCCCAAGCCTGGCCCAGCTTGCCAAAAAGCAGGGCCGCTGGAAAACCAACAAACTGAACAATTAACAGGGCTATAATCAGGTCATTGGAGGCAAGACCAAGAGAAAGCCCATAGTCCACAGCCATCCGCACGATGGTATCCACCCCATCAATATAGAACCAATAGGCCAGCAAAAAGAGGGAAACGGTTTTGAGATGACGGATCTCCTGAAAGGTACCGAGAAACTGTTGACTCCCCTCCTTAATACTCTGGAGAAGAGAACGTCTGGTAACTTCTTTTTTTTCTTCCTCAACCCAGAACAGGATAAAGAGCGTAAAGCCGCCCCACCAAAGAGCCACTGTAAGAAAGGACCAGCGCACAGCCTCGCCTGCATCAGCCAGCCCAAAGAACTGTGGATACAAGGTCATCAGGACATTGACCAAAAAAAGCAGACCACCCCCCACATAACCCAGCGAATACCCCAAACTGGAGATAAAGTCAATATTCTCTTCTTCAGCCACCCCAGGCAGCAGGGAATCGTAAAAGATATTTGCTCCGGAAAAACCGATGATCCCCAGGGAATAAATCAAAACAGCCCAAAGCCATTGCCCCTGTTGAACAAAAAAAAGGGAGGCTGTCATCAACACCCCCAGATAAGCAAAGAACATGAGCAGCTTTTTTTTCGCACTCCCTCTGTCCGCAATAGCTCCCAGCAGCGGTGCCATGGCAGCAACAATCAGACTGGCCAACGCATTGGCAAAACCAAGCTGGGCCGTGCTTGTATTGACATCAGCTCCGTAACTCCAGTACTGTTTAAAAAAAATCGGGAAAAACCCTGCCATAACCGTTGTTGCAAAGGCAGAGTTTGCCCAGTCATACAGGGCCCATCCCCAAACCTGCTTATCCAGCTTTTTCATACCATCTCCTCTTGTTCTCTTATGGTTCATGCTGAATAATCAGCTCTCCTTTAAAATCAGTTGCCGTCCGCTCACTACATCCAGCAATACCATCAACAGAACGCAGCAGAGCAAGCACCTCTTTCTGGGTTTTCTTGCCTGAGCCAGCCTGACTTGCCAGCGTCATATCAGTCAACCAGCCCACAACAGGAGCAATATGATCAGCCAGTTTCCGAGGTCGCAAAAGAAAGGCTGATACATTAGCTTTTCTCACACAAGCCCCTGCAATTGTACCGAGTTCCTTCACCATCTTCTCAGTAAGAGCTTCAGGATCTGCTTTTTCTGCAAGTAAGGCTCGCAATTGACTTTCCCCATTTGCGATGTACAGCATGGTATCGGTTAATGCGATGGCAAGGTGAGTGGCCTCAATAGGCATCATACTCCAATAATAGAGACGCTGACCTTGTATTTTCTCATAATCTTCATAAAGACCTTGCTTCTTCATTGCATCACGTACTTTCCGCAAGGCCCGGCCCGCTGCCTTCTTATCCTGTACCTGGAAAGCAAAAACGGTCTTGGGAAGAGGAAAGATTCCTGCATTGACCAACCCTTGAACAGACACCCCGGCGTGTGGGCCTACGGCTTCAAGTAATTTATCCAAGGAGAACCCTATGTTCTTCTGAACTGTTTTTTTCAGCTCCTTATACTGACTTTTTGCCTTTGCCAGGCTCAGGAAACCACGCACAAAGGCCTTGTCAAAATCAGCAATTCGATAGTGGAACAGGGTATCTTCCCGAAGCAATGGTAAGGTAACTTCTTCCAGCGAACCATGAGACAATACCTTAGGGAAAACCTTGGGCAAGAGCTTGTTATCAATTTTCCCTTGTATCCGCAGACGAAGCTTTCCCTGTTCTTCTATAACCATCCCACCCATGCCTTCCACTCCTGCAAATTTTCTGAGACTTCTGGGTCTGGTTGCTCTCTCCTGGCTTTTCTGCTGTGGCAAAGCTGCAAAGAATTCCTCCAGCAACGGCATATTACAATATAAACGCACATAAATATGTTTCTGGGCTTCTTCTTGCCAAAACGCCTCTGTTGCAAGAAAAGGATCAGTGTGCCTCAAATTATCCTTACCTGCTTTATGCTGGACAGCTGCTACAATCCTTTCAGGATCATAGGCCAGCATGATAATCCCCTGATCATCATACCCATAAATGACCTCTTCCCCGACACCCTCTTTCTCAATACCCTCTTCTTCCTCGTTCAGGATAATACGGGTCATCTTTAGTCCGCTTATCCTTATATTGGTTACACTTTTCAGAGCAATACTGGCAAGTGTACTGATTGAGCCTGCGGTGGACGACGTAGCAAAGACTAAAAGGGCATTCTTTACTTCCTGCTCCGGGTCCTCCTCTAATCGCTCGACATCCGGTGGAAAAAGCGTAATAATCGCATCATCACCAAAGATATGTGTCAGCAAGGGACTCGTCATCATATCGGCAATACTCTGGTAAAAAGCATCATACGTATACAGGTCCTCATCTGTCGCTCCAAGCTCTCTCATCATCTCATGCATATTCGGCTGAGAAAAAAAATGCCCCAAAGAGGTACGGGGAAAGTTTTCAGCTATGTCTTTCATACCATACAGGCTGACAAGGGCGACTGTATCTTCAGGTAAAAAATCAGCATAATAACTCTGCTGATTATCAGGTGGGACAGGGTAGTAAAAGAAAAAATAAGAAAGTGCCCCAAGAAACAAGAGGCAACACAAGTAAAAAAGGAGTTTTTTCATACGTTCGGTTTACAAAAGGTCTGATATACCAGGAAGAAATGTTGCTGTAAAAAATGAAACATGAGGATAAACTCCTTTCATGTACCAATAAAAAACAACATGTAAAAATGGTGACTTTTCATTAAATGCATACAGGGAATATTTTTACCTTAAAAAGATGCAAAGTCAATTCTTATCCGTTATAATCATTTCATAGTTTTCAATGCTAAACAGAGCGGCTTTCCTTCCAACATGGAAGCCACCCCTTCTCATAACTCTGCTTGGCATGCTTTCCACGAATCTAAAAAAATATAAAGAGGCTACCTTCTATGCACCGATACTCTTTTTTACTTATCACCCTGCTGGCTCCCTGCGTAATCACCCTGTCCACTGGTCATCCACAAGCAGAGGCTACTGTGCCTGTCCTGGACAACACGGCAAAAAAAGCCCCGCATGCTAAAACCTTGCCAGCTCTTTCTCCATCAGCAAAGATCACCTCAACTCCTACAGCAAAAAAATCAGGACCTATCATCCTCGGGGAAAAGGGAAATATTTCTTCGGTTAAAAAATGCGTTGCAAAGGTATCATATACAGCCTCAACACAGCGCACAAAAAAGAAGAAAAAAACTCGATTACCCGCAATTCACCGCCATATCACCTCAAGAAGTGCTATCATTCTGGATGCCGAAACAGGCAAGGCAATTTTTGCCAAAGCTCCAGATAATCCCCGACAACCCGCCTCAACCATTAAGGTACTTACCGGGATGATTGCTATGAAACGTTTGAAAAAAGATGAAAAGGTCGAAGTCAGTCGCTATGCTGAAAAAATGCCTCGCTCCAAGGTGTATTTAAGTACCCAAAAAAAATATACGGCCAATGATTTAATCAACGCAGTACTCTTGGCTTCAGCAAATGATGCCAGTGTTGCTTTGGCTGAAAAAATAGCAGGTACCGAGGATGATTTTGCCAAATTAATGACCCTTCATGCCCGACTCTGGGGGGCAAAAAGTACCGTCTGCCGCACAGCTTCTGGCCTGACAGCCCGGGGACAACAGTCCACAGCCCGAGACCTTGCCCAAATTTTTCGCCATGCCATGCAGGATAAGGATTTTGCCAACCGCATGAAGCTAACCAAGATCAAAACCTCCTATGGGAAATTACTCCGCAATCATAACAGGGCGCTCTGGCAGGTCGAAGGTGCCTTGGCAGGTAAAACCGGCTATACCAATAAAGCCCGCCAGACCTATGTGGGCCAATTTAAGCGTGGAGAAGACACCATTGTAGTCTCCATTATGGGCAGTGAAACCATGTGGACAGATATCAAACGGCTGGTTGAGTATGGATTTAAAAAGAAGGAACAGATCAGGCTGGCGCAGCTGACTAAGAACGAAAAAGAGAGTTAGGAAATCAACAACTTAAATACCCGTTTTCAGGTGCGCAATTGTAGGGGCAGACCCGGGTGTCTGCCCGACCTAAAAGGGCGAACGGCATGATTGGTTATCCCTTACAAAGAACCCTTACCGCTTGTTTTAGAACTTTTACTTCCTTTAGATCCCTTCTTACTTCCTTTAGATCCCTTCTTACTTCCTTTAGATCCCTTACTCCCTTTAGAACCCTTTTTATTATCGCATGGATTACACGCATGGACGTCGAGCCAACCGCAACGGTTTGTTATCCCGGTTGATGCGGTGGCAGTCAATTCCACCTGCACGATACCCGGGCCGCACGACAAGGTAAACACTACCGTAAAACTTCCGTCGCTTTCCGTACTTACCGACAGGGATTGGGTGCATAACGGCGGCTGCGTATGCGGATCATTTGGATCATGCGGCTCCGCATGGGCCGTAGGCACCAAGACGTCCGATACCGCAGCAAGAAAGCCGGGTTCCGAATTCTGCCCGGTATCAGTTATTACCGGCTCGTCATAGCCAGCCAGTGTCAAATCAAACGTTACATTACCCTGCGCCGGTGTGATGGCACCGGTCGCCCTGACAGTCATTGACGATGTCCCGGAGTGCCCGCTCACTAACTCCAAATCCACCCGACCGTCACTAAAGGCCAGCTGAGCTGCCGATGTTTGGGCGTGCGCTGGCAACACAATGCCCTGAATCACCGGCTTCACCCATTTATCCGGCAGGACTGAGGAACCAGCCAAGGCACCCACACCCACTGCCAAGGTCTTCATGGTTTTTCTCCGCATCGGGTTTGCAGGTGCAGATTGCTTCTGTTCTTTGGGGTTTTTCACCTCATTCCTCCTTGCTTCAAATAGACTCAAATAATGCAACAACAGAGTGTAAAAAATCTAACCCAGTGGGTTAGATTTTTTGACAGGTTACCCCGTAAATTTTATTGCATTAGCTTCACGGATCCAGGTTATTGTCATGCTCATGTGCTGGCATCATCAGAGTCATCAGAGTCATCATCATCGCAGTCGCAAGAGGCCTCTCTGATTAAATACTTTCCTCCTCTGGATATTTCGCCGCATGTCAGCGATGATGATATCTCCTTCTGCCCGCCAGCTTCTATTTCAAATTCATCTCTCAGCACTTCATTCCCGCCCGTGTTTATCCAAATAAACTGCACTTTGTACGCATTTTCTTCGTCTTCATTCTCCAATGAAAGGCTTTTTCCCTCATCCTCTGCTGTTAGTTCTTCACTTTTTTCTCCGCCAACAAGCCAGTTCACTCCATCTACCTTTGACTCTAGGCTCACTGTCTTAGTCGTATTACATCCCTCATCACAAGGATTACACGCATGGACGTCAAGCACACCGCAACGGAATGTTATTCCGGTTGATCCGGTGGCAGTCAATTCCACCTGCACGATACCCGGCCCGCACGTCAAGG
>JAABTP010000019.1:23545-42875 GCA_011389815.1 Desulfobulbaceae bacterium
TCAAATAGTCTCAAATGGTATGTCTTTATACTTGAATTATAATCATACTATAAAACATACTGAATAATCAAAAAAAATGCCCGCAGCTCTTAAGTGCTGTAAACAACGTATCGCCCGGCTTTATGAGCAGGGTGCGGGATAACCGACATTGAGCAATACGTTGTGACAAATACCTTGTGAAGAATAGGAAAGTGGTCCAGAAAGAACAGGGTAATTTACGCATAGCTGTACTAGACTTATCACGACTGAACCTAATGCGGCGAATTAACTATGGCCTAATGATTGCACTTTGAACGCATCTGTTGTGTCAGACGGCTCTATGGTGTGACTCTTTGCGTCCATAACCTCCGATTCATATATTGGACTGAACAAAGTAAAGGATTCATTTGGCTGTATTACTCCCGCACCAAAATTGTACTGTGATCCATCACAATGTATATCCACCACTTCGACACTAACTGGATCTTCGGTTGTATTCTTAACCACTTGAGGCGAACCTATGTCTGAGGCCGTAACCTTCGTTACAGTTGTACCGCCCACCAACCATACAACTCCCTGTACGTTGCTCTCTAAGATAATGACATCCTCACACGTTATCTCATCTGGTTCATCATCTGGTTCATCTTGCTCACAAGGATTACACGCATGGATGTCGAGCCAACCGCAACGGAATGTTATTCCGGTTGATCCGGTGGCAGTCAATTCCACCTGCACGATACCCGGCCCGCACGTCAAGGTGAACTCGACAGAAAAACTTCCATCACTCTCCGTAGTTACCGAAAGAGTAATAGAGCATTTCGGCTCCGGGGCTGCATGCGCCGCAGGTACCAAGGCGTCCGATACCGCAGCAAAAAAGCCGGGTTCCGAATTCTGCTCGGTATCAGTTACTACCGGCTCGCCATAGCCGGACAGTGTCAAATCAAACGTTACACCACCCTGCGCCGGTGTAATGGCACCGGTCGCCCTGACAGTCATTGACGATGTCCCGGAGTGCCCGCTCACTAACTCCAAATCCACCCGACCGTCACTAAAGGCCAGCTGAGCTGCCGATGTTTGGGCGTGCGCTGGCAACACAATGCCCTGAATCACCGGCTTCACCCACTTATCCGGCAGGACTGAGGAACCAGCCAAGGCACCCACACCCACTGCCAAGGTCTTCATGGTTTTTCTCCGCATCGGGTTCGCAGGTGCAGATTGCTTTTGTTCTTTGGGGTTTTTCATCGTCATTCCTCCTTGCTTCAAATAGTCTCAAATGGTATGTCTTTATACTTGAATTATAATCATACTATAAAACATACTGAATAATCAAAAAAAAAACGCCCGCATCTCTTTTTTGATGCGAGCGGGGTGTAGGTGTCCCAGCGACGCTTCACTGGACTATTATGGAATGTTCTTACGGGACAGAGAATTACAGCGCAGGGCCGACCTGTGTATCTCCCTGAAATCCTGAAAGGGGCAACTGTGCGTACATTCAGAACATACTCATTCTTCTCAAACTTTACGACAAAGACGACCAAATCCGCCAGGGATGGTTCCAGAAGCCCAATAAGCACTGCCTTGTTTATAATCAACAAACCACTGGCCGCCGGGCCTGCGGGTGGTATCCACCATGATAAAAGGCTGATCAGCTGAGAAAGCAGGATGGAGGAACTGATTCTTTCTGCTCAACTCCTGCTCCACAAGGGACATGGCCTCAGCCAGGGTAGGCATTCGCCAATCCTTATGACCCGCAAAACCCTGAGCATTGATCTTTTCAATTTCCTTGCCCAGCATACGATGACTCATGATATCAATGCCAGCCCGCTGCCACATCAGGCCGGTTACAGCATCGGTCACTGTCAGGCCATCACCGTTATCGACCAAGTAATTCCTGAATACCCCATCGGGATTTCGTTTCTGATCAGTAAAATTATATTCCCTGATCATCTTTTCCGCCTCTTCCTCTACAAGCTCCATACGTGTTGCTGGCAAAACAATGGGAGAAGGCAGGTCATCAGGCAAGGGTTCATCATGCCCGGGAAGCCCAGATGCTCCTAAACGATCCCTTTGATCTGCCTCCTCAACAGGAACCACTCGTGAGGTATCATCATTCTCCAGGATGTTTTCCATCAGCCATTGCTTTAACTCAGCATTAATAGCATAGGTTCGCTCAAACAAGGCCACCTTGCCCTGCGTGTCCACACAATGCTGCATCATGTCCAATGGAGCCTGTATTTCCGCAACAACCCGTGCATGCTTAATGCCTCGCTCCATTAAACAGAGCTTTGGTGTTTCCCCCCAGGCGTCGATGAAAAAATAATAGATTCGCTCATTGCTGCTACGGACTCTTTCACGTCCGCCCCAACTTTCAAAGGTTCCAAAGCTGTATTCCGGTGTCATCTCCCAGTCTACACTTGTAGGATTTCCTTTTAAGTTCAATGCATTAAAAAGTCCCATAGAGTGCCTCCATTATTTTGTAGAAATTTTTCAAAGGAAAAGTATACTGTTTCCCTGTACCCCAACACAACAGAAAGATTACAATAGGAATTATTCCCAGGTCAACATGAAAATCAATTTCCCTACTTTTTCCGGCTCTCCACAGCCTCTCGGAGCAACAGT
Source organism: Desulfobulbaceae bacterium (assembly GCA_011389815.1). Classification (GTDB taxonomy): domain Bacteria; phylum Desulfobacterota; class Desulfobulbia; order Desulfobulbales; family Desulfobulbaceae; genus Electrothrix. The sequence continues at coordinate 26,144 of JAABTP010000019.1, forward strand.
TACACCAACTGGCATTAATTTTGCTATCTTTTCCCGTCACGCTGAAAAAGTCAGCTTAGTTCTGGGGGTAAAAGATGCCTGTGAAACAACCCGTTTTGAAATCGAACTGGACCCGCTCATTCACAAAACAGGAGATATCTGGCATATCCAGCTCAGTGGTCTGCCTCCGTATATTCGCTACGGTTACCGACTTGCAGGCCCAATGGAACCCCGCGTCAACGGCCTGGCCTATAATGACAGCCTGATCATGCTTGATCCTTATGCCAAAGAAGTCCGTTCGCCACGCTGGGGACAGGATCGTTCGAGCATTAATCACCAGACCTGCGTCCTGATTCCCCTTGATACCTATGACTGGGAAGGCGATCGTCCCCTGAATATCCCTTTACAGGATACGGTGATCTATGAAATGCATGTTCGTGGTTTTACCCGCCACGCTTCATCGCAATGCAGCTTTCCAGGAACCTTTAAGGGCATCTGCGAAAAGATTGATTATATGAAGTCCCTGGGAATCACGGCGGTAGAGTTGATGCCGGTGACGGAATTTGATGAAACTGAATGCCTTTTTCGTAATCCTGAAACCGGCAAAAAACTGCGTAACTATTGGGGGTACAGCCCTCTTTCCTTTTTTGCACCCAAGGCTTCTTACTCTTCAGACAGTGCTCACCCTTTACGGGAATTCAAGGACATGGTGAAGACTCTGCACCGGGCCGGGATTGAAGTTATCCTTGATATTGTTTTCAATCATACCTCTGAGGGTGGATGGGACGGGCCTACCACCTCTTTTCGCGGCATTGATAACCCGATCTATTATCTCCTTGATCCAGGGACCAAGGACTATCTCAACTTTTCTGGCTGTGGCAATACCTGCAACTGCAATCACCCCATTGTCCGCGCCCTGATCATGGATGCCTTGCATTGGTGGGTTATGGAAATGCATGTGGATGGATTCCGCTTTGATCTTGCTTCAATTCTGGGACGAGATCAGAATGGAAATGTGTTGCGCAATCCACCAGTAGTGGAGATGATAGCTGAAGACCCTATTTTGGCGAACACGAAAATTATTGCTGAGGCATGGGATGCAGCTGGACTGTATCAGGTCGGCCATTTTTCTTCCCATCGCCGTTGGGCAGAATGGAACGGCAGGTTTCGTGACGATGTGCGGATGTTCATGAACGGAACTCCAGGCATGGTTTCAGCCTTGGCAACCCGAATCGCAGGCAGCTCAGATCTTTATCAACATAATGGACGCCGGCCTTGTAATTCCATCAACTTTATTACCAGTCATGATGGCTTCACCTTAGCAGATCTGGTCAGCTATAATGAAAAAAGGAATCTGGCCAATGGTGAAAATAACCAGGACGGAGATAATAACAACCTGAGTTGGGATTCCGGTGTATCAGGGCCAACCCATGACCCGGCAGTCCTTGCCCTGCGCCAACGCCGGATCAAAACAATGGCTGTTCTTCTTCTCCTTTCCCAGGGGGTGCCCATGCTGGTGGCTGGCGATGAGTTTGGTCAAAGCCAGCAAGGAAATAATAATGCCTGGTGCCAGGATAATGAAATCAGTTGGCTGAACTGGGATCTTGCAGAAAAAAATAAAGGTCGCGTTCGCTTTTTCAGGAAACTGATTCAGCTCCGCAAAGCACATGCTATTTTTCGGCGGGTGGATTTTTTTGCGCCCGGTAGCCCGGAGATGCAGACCAGCGGGCAAACAATTCATTGGCAGGCATTGGAACCTGGCACAGAGGACTGGTCTGAACATACCCACACGCTTTCTTTTCTACTCAAAGGCTGCGCAGTCAATGACGGGGATAATGATAATTTTTTTATTATGCTCAACGGCCACTCAGCAGAGGAGGCCCTCTTTACCATTCCGGAAACGGGTATTACTGCTAGTACCTGGAAAAAAATCATTGATACCCGCCAGGAAGCTCCAAGAGATATTCTTGATCATGCCAAGGCAGGTACTGTTGCAGTGGGAAGTAAGGTCAAGGTGGCGGCAATGGGTTGCGTTGTTCTCCAGAGTGCAGAAATGTTGCCAGTGTAAAGGAAGGAGGCGAGGCGGATAACTCTAAAGGGGCAAAGCAAAGGGGCGGTACAAAAAAGGCAAGGGAGAACCGAACCGCCCCTTTTGACTTTTACACATCCAGTTCAGCAACCTCTAAAGCATGATTCTGGATAAATTCACGTCGTGGTTCGACCTTATCACCCATCAGGGTCACAAAAAGATCATCCGCAGCCTCAGCATCATCAATCTTGACCTGAAGAAGGGTTCTGTTTTCCGGGTTCATGGTGGTCTCCCACAGCTGTTCCGGGTTCATCTCACCAAGACCTTTGTAGCGTTGCAAATGACTGCCCTTAAAGGTTTCCTCACGCACCAAGCGAATCAATTCATGCCAGTTTCCGGCCTGAAACTCCTTTTCCTGGCCAGTGCCTGAACTTTTTATCACCTTGAAACTGTCGTAAACATGCTCCCGAATTTGAGGATAGAGGTCCAAGGCATGACGATATTCAGGAATAAGCGGGATGTTTGGGCCCACTGTTGTTCGCGTATGCCCCTGCCCACGAAAGGCCACATCAGCCTCGTAACAATTCGACCGCCAGCGACAGACACGGATCTTGCTGGTGATCAGATCAAGCTCTGTCATTTTCTCCAGCAATCCCTCCAGGAAATTCTTATCTTTGAACTGATCTGCTGAATGCACATTGTTTTCCAAAAGAAATAATGTCAATTTCTCCTGAATACTCGTTCGTTCCAAAAAGCTGTTAACCCGTTCAAAAAAGGTAAATTTTTTGAGCAGACTGACCAAATCCTGCCCGGCAATTTCTTCTTTGTTCTCCTGACAGATCCGGATAGTCTGCGCAGCCTGGTCATAAAGATAGCTATTCAGTGCATCTTCATCTGTAAAATACTGTTCTTTTTTACCACGCCCCAACCGGTATAATGGCGGTTGGCCAATATATACATACCCGTTCTCCACCAAGGGCAGCATCTGGCGATAGAAAAAGGTAAGAAGTAAGGTTCGGATATGCGCTCCGTCCACATCAGCATCAGTCATAATAATGATCTTATGGTATCGGAGTTTCTCCTGGTCAAATTCATCCTTTCCAATACCAGTCCCCAAAGAAGCGATTAATTGTTTAATCTCTTCAGAGCCAAGTATTTTGTCAAAACGGGCCTTTTCCACATTCATGATCTTACCGCGAAGGGGCAGGATAGCCTGGACAGAACGATCCCGGCCCTGTTTGGCAGAACCACCCGCAGAATCACCCTCAACAATAAAGATCTCCCGTTCCTCTGGTTTTTTTGACTGACACTCAGCTAATTTGCCCGCCATCATCACCGAGGTGCCGCCCTTTTTTCGGGACAGATCACGGGCCTTCTTGGCGGCCTCTCTTGCCTGGGCAGCCTCTACAGCCTTGCTCAAAATCAATTTGGCAACCTGAGGATGCTCCTCTAAATATGCACTCAACTTCTCGTAGCAGATTCCAGAAACAATTGATTTAACTTCAGCATTTCCCAGCTTGGTCTTGGTCTGCCCCTCAAACTGCGGATTAGGTACCCGCACTGAGACAATAGCAGTCAATCCCTCGCGCACATCATCGCCACCCATCTTTGCCTTTAACTTCTTTGGAATGACATCATCGGTAGCATATTTATTGATGCACTTTGTCAATGCAACCCGAAAACCAGCCTCATGAGAGCCGCCTTCTCTTGTGTTGATATTATTAACATAAGAAGAAAGCCGTTCTGAATAACCATCAAAGTACTGGAGAGAAATCTCCACCTGAACCTGATCTTTCTCGCCCTCTATAAAAATAGGATCTGGATGGATGGCTGTACGCCTGCGGTTCAGATACTGCACATACTCAACAATTCCACCTTCAAAATGAAATTCATCTTCTGCACCGCTTCGCTCATCCTTAAGAAAAATCCTGATACCACGGTTAAGAAAAGCCAGTTCACGCAGACGGTTACGCACAATTTCATACTTAAAAGAGACTGTCTCAATAAAGATTGATGGATCTGGCTGAAAGGTGATCGTGGTCCCGGTAGATGTGCTGGTTCCAACAATCTCCATATCGCCCGTCTTATCACCGTATTCATAAGATTGACGGTAAATATTCCCGTTTCGTTTAATCTCCGCAGTTACAGCGGTACTCAGGGCATTGACCACAGATACACCAACGCCATGCAAGCCACCAGAAACTTTATAGGAAGAATGATCAAACTTACCGCCAGCATGCAAGGTCGTCATAACCAGCTCCAGAGCAGTCATGTCTTCAGTAGGATGTTTATCCACTGGAATACCACGCCCGTTATCCTCAACTGAAACACCGCCATCTTCACGGATAACCACCCTGATCCGATCACAATGACCAGCCAGGGCCTCATCAATGGAGTTATCCACCACCTCATAAATCAAATGGTGCAGTCCTTCTTCGGCAGTGTTTCCGATATACATAGCCGGACGCTTACGCACGGCCTCCAGTCCATCAAGGACTTTGATCTGTTCCGCCCCATAGGACGCGTTTCCCTGCTCGCTCACGTATCTCTCTTCTCCTGAAAAAAAATTCTTGCGAAACTCCGGGTCCAACAACCCCGCTTCTTGCTGCGCATTCGCCTCATCTCTTACGTATGTCTTGCTTGCGGCTTCTCTCGTTGAGAGAGAAATATATTATGTGAGAACAAGAAGTAAACTTTCACTTCTTCTCAAAAAACTCTGCCAGCAGAACGCAATGCACTATACTTTTTTTAAGCATAAAAGGCTACAAACTTAAGAGCAAATGAACAACAAACAAAGGACTAAAAGCCTCAACCCTTCTGTGCCGAAACTGCACACAACTGCTTCACCTTTTATCACCTCATTACCCGAGACCAACCAGGCAGATCTTCACACAATCAACAGCTCGCATAGTTGGTTGCAATCGGCTGATTCACCCCAACATGAGGCCAATCTTCGCCAACACATAGACAAAAAGTCTTTTCAAAACATTTTGCCTGTGGATCATAGACACTGCATGTTCGCAACTCCCGTTGCACCTTACGTTGTTCATTTTTGTAACGAATAATTGAATATGCAGAAAGGATGAGATCTCCTTGTTCAATCATTCTGATTTCATCAGCTGTCATCTTCCTCATAAGTGTCAGCCGTTTATGCATAACCTTCTTTTTTGACAAAAAAACTTTTTGATTCCGGGAAGGTATCAACTGAGAAAATGCCTCGCCGTTATCAGTTTTACTCGTCATATTAATACGAGTTTCAACCTGAATGTTTCTTGCTTCGCCATCACCAATATTTTGAACTGTATAACAGACAGCCGGTCTCTGACCGGGTTCCATCTTTTGTAGTCCCAACGAAATGATTCGCAGATCTGGCATAGCTCCACAACTTCCCACATACAGAACAAAGAGCGTAAAAAGAACTATAAAAGAAATAAAATAGGGTTCTATAGCATTCGGCTGAATGCAGGTCCAATAGAGTGCCCCCATAAAAAAAAACAAAAGAAGACTTCTTGATATAACAGCCATTTTTTATCACCTTGATCTACCACCTTATCATTACACACCATTAAGGTACAATTTATTAGACTTAAGTATAAAATATACTACTTGAGTTAGGCGCATTAATCAAGCTCAAACAACAGACATACATATTTTCAAGCAAAACCCCATAGCTCTGAATAATTTTAATCAATCAAAACAATCAATAATCTCCGTTGCAGCACAAGATCTGATCAGGCAAGGCAAGATAACGCTCCCCTTCTGCAACCCTGCCATGCTTAATACATCCATTGCCATAAATACGGCATTTCCTTTCTAGTTCTGCAAAAGTGTGCGCATATTGCTCAGAGCTGAGGGAGGCATTCTTGAGCAAAGAACAAAGTGAACGAATACGCCAGGTATCCATCCCAAGCCGATGAAGAACAGAGAGCTGGTCTGCCCGCCCACCATCTTTCAGGGTCAGAGCCTCATCCACCAAGAGAAATTTTTCTTTGCTGCCCACCCTGAGCCAAAGATCATAATCCTCACAACAGAGCATATCTTCGGCAAATAAACCGTAACAGGTAAAAAGCTCCCTGCGTGCCATAACCGTAGACATACCCACCACACACATCCGCAGGGACCGCTGAAATATCTCTCCGTGTGGAGGAGCATGCTTCTTTTTTTGATTAACCTGCTTACCCTGCCTATACCAGACCTCCCTGGTATGAGAAATAAGATACTCCGGCTGTTGCTGCATAGCTTCCATCTGCAACTCCAGCTTGCGAGGAGCCCATTGGTCATCAGAGTCAAGAAAACACATCATGTCATACTGTGCTTCCCTGATCCCTGCGTTACGCGCCGCTGAAGCGCCTCTGTTTTCCTGATACAGATAATGGATCGGCACCTGAGTATTATTCTTTATTTGCTCAACAATTCCATATGTTTCGTCAGTAGACCCATCATCAATCACTATAATTTCACCACAGGCATAACTCTGCTCCAGCACCGAAGTAATTGCTTTGCTCATAAATACAGCCCGATTATAGGTTGGAATAATAACTGAAATCATAATATGTTCTTTTTTTGGCTACAAACTTCAGCCGGGACAATATTCAATTCTATAACGGCCCCGTCTTAAAAAATATTTTTTACTTACCTGCACTGTTGTCCAGGATCCCTTCTCTTCCGACGCTTTTCTATAATAATACATCTTGTGTCCTACACGATCATTATGAATTTATTGAACAAAAAAAGCGGATTTTCGTATACTATTCAATTTTCCTTTTAAAATATATTGACAACCTCGGGGAAAATTAATAAAGTAGAAAAAAATCGTTTTTATATTTTCCAGCTTGCTTTCCACAACTTCTGATATTTTCAATAAAAATCAATAGGATCAACAGGTGATGTGCCTACCTGTAACTGTAACAATCTAAATAATTCGTCATAGCATCGGCAATAATATTTCTTGCAACCTCATTCTCCCTCATAAGAAATATTCGCCCCGGTTTCGGATTCACCAGCCTGTTTCACTCTTATAAGAAAGCCCATTGATACAAAGTTACCGTGCCTTTTCAGATTGGATAAATATCTTCACTGGTCAATAGCATCTATACGAACAGCGATCTCTTTCTATTCAGACAAGCACAGCCTTTCCAAGCGAGATCATACAAAAAAAAATACACCAGTATCGCCACAAAACGTAACGCTTAACTGCACTATATTCCGTTGATGCTGGACATTCCTTTTACCCATCTTAACATACTACCTGAACCTGAGGAGGAAGGATCCATTGATGAATCCTACTGAGTTAAAAAATAAAAACATCAAAGAACTTGTCGCACTGGCAGCATCCTTAAAAATCGAAGGCTACAGCTCCATGCGGAAACAGGAACTCATCTTTGCCATTCTCAAGTCACAGGCTGATAAGGACGGTAAACTGCGCGGCAGCGGGGTTCTTGACGTGCTCCAGGATGGATTTGGTTTCCTTAGAGCACCAGACTACAACTATCTGCCTGGGCCTGATGATATCTATGTCTCTCCTTCCCAGATTCGTCGCCTCAATCTGCGTACCGGTGACACTATTGAAGGAGAAGTGAGAGCGCCAAAAGAAAATGAGCGGTATTTCGCCCTGCTCAAAGTTGATAAGGTAAATTACGAGTCCCCAGAGGCCTCAAACAGCAAAACCCTGTTTGTCAACCTCACTCCCCTGCACCCTGATGAGCAGATCAATCTTGAATATGAACCGGATAATTTTTCCACCAGGGTGATGAACATTGCCTCACCGATGGGTAAAGGCCAACGTGGCTTGATTGTGGCCCCCCCACGGACCGGAAAAACCGTGCTTATGCAGCAGATTGCCCGGGCCATTGTCAATAATCATAAAGAGATTATTCCCATAGTCCTCCTAATTGACGAACGACCAGAGGAGGTCACGGATATGAAACGGAGCGTTGATGCAGAGGTGGTAAGCTCCACCTTTGACGAACCACCCCAGCGTCATATCCAGGTAGCTGAGATGGTCATTGAAAAGGCCCGACGACTTGTTGAGCATAAAAAAGATGTTGTAATCCTCCTGGACTCCATCACCCGACTGGCTCGTGCTTACAACACCGTGACCCCTGCATCCGGTAAAATCCTCTCTGGTGGTGTTGAGGCCAATGCCCTCCATCGTCCAAAACGTTTTTTCGGTGCTGCCCGTAACATCGAAGAAGGTGGCAGTCTGACTATCCTGGCTACGGCCCTGATTGAAACCGGCAGCCGCATGGATGATGTTATTTTTGAAGAATTTAAAGGAACCGGCAATATGGAAATTATTCTGGATCGTAAGATGTCTGATCGACGCATCTATCCGGCCATCAATATCCAGAAATCCGGTACCCGAAAAGAGGACCTCCTCCTGTCCGCAGAAGACTTGAACAAAATGTGGATCCTGCGCAAGCTGCTTTCATCTATGAATCCAGCAGATGCTATGGAATTCTTGCTGGACAAAATGGAGCATACCAAGACCAATGCTGAGTTTTTCGCTTCAATGAATAGCTAGCCTCTGGAAAGCTTTCCACCCCAAAAGTGAGAGTTATACGGGATTCAACAAGAAATATACCCTGACCATTAATTTTAGATGCTGTAGGGGCGAACCATGTGTTCACCCTTTTATGCTTTTTTTAAATTTTTTCTTTGTTTAAAAAGCCAAACCGAGTAGAATAGTTGTTTTTTCATACTATACTAAAGAACTCGTAAATAATAACTCGCTGTTATGCGAATATATTCTCTGGAGGCTGAGAATCCAATGAAAGCGGATATCCATCCTGAATATCATAAAATCAAGGCAAAATGTGCCTGTGGCAATGAAGTTGAACTGGGATCTGTAAACGAGAGCATAAATGTTGAAATCTGTTCTGCCTGCCATCCTTTTTTCACTGGTAAGCAGAAATTGGTTGATACTGCTGGTCGTATTGAAAAATTCAAGAAAAAATACGCCAAGCATCTTGCCAAGAAAGAGGCATAGCTGGACTGTTTTTACAAACCGCATGGCAGTATGCTGTCATGTGGTTTTTTTATTTTTATAGTTTTTTCAGAGCGAACAAGCTCGGCCACCCTCTTATCATAACTTTTTTTTCTTCCAGAATAAAAAGATCTGCCCAATACATCCATGTTTGAAAATCTTGTTGATATCCATGAAAAGCTCTCAGCCTTAGAGCGACAGCTTTCTGACCCGGAACTGCTTGATAACCGGACAAAATATCAAAAAATTGTCCGCGAACATTCCCGAGTTGCCAAACTCAATGAACTCTATTCCTCCTATACCAAGGTTGAAGAGGATCTGGCAGATAACCGTGAGCTGATTCACGATGCAGACAATGATCCTGAAATGGCAGAACTGGCACAGGAGGAAATGGAACAACTGACAGCAGAAAAGGAAAAGCTGGAAAAAGCAATCCGCCTGTTACTCTTACCGCCGGATCCCAATGATGAAAAGAACATCTTTCTGGAAATTCGTGCCGGGACTGGTGGCGATGAGGCTGCCCTTTTTGTTGCTGATCTTTACCGGATGTTTTCCAGATATTCAGAGGCACAGGGCTGGAAAATTGAGGTTATGAGTTCCAACCCCATCGGTATTGGCGGTTTTAAGGAATTGATCGCCCTGATATCCGGTGATAGTGTCTACTCACGTCTCAAGTACGAGTCAGGAGTCCATCGGGTTCAGCGGGTCCCGGAGACGGAAACCCAGGGACGTATCCATACCTCAGCAGTCACGGTGGCCATTATCCCGGAGGCTGAAGAGGTTGACCTGAAAATCGCTCCCAATGAGCTGAAATTTGACGTTTATCGTTCTTCTGGCCCAGGTGGACAGTCAGTCAACACCACAGACTCGGCTGTTCGGATCACCCATCTGCCCACCGGTCTGGTGGTTACCTGTCAGGATGAAAAATCACAGCATAAAAATAAGGCCAAAGCCCTGATGGTTATGCGGGCCCGTCTTCTGGATAAGCTGGAACAGGATCGGCATGACAAGATTGCCCAGGATCGTAAGGGTCAGGTCGGAAGTGGCGATCGAAGTGAACGGATCAGGACCTATAATTTCCCTCAAGGGCGGGTCACAGATCATCGCATCAATCTGACCTGTTATAAACTGTACCAAATCATGTCAGGAGCCCTTGATGAAGTCATCCAGCCTATTATCACCCATTATCAAACCGAGGCGTTAAAGGAGCTGGATTAATGTGGACTCCGGGACGTTGACCATGAGGATGATCCAACATCGTCCTGTAGGGACGAACCTCTGTGTTTACCCTTCCATACCGGGCAGAGACACAGGTTTGCCCTTACATTCTTCCTCCTCTCACAGTCTGCTCATTATCACCGTGCAACACCATGCCTGATAAGGCTGTATCCGTCCACCAACTCCTCATCGCTGCAACTCGTTCCCTTGCTGAAGCCAGGATTGAAGACAGCGGCCTGGAAGCAGAACTCCTTCTTCGCCATTGCCTGAGTGTTTCCCGGAGCAAACTCTTTCTTCTTCACGACCACGCAGTAGAAGAGGAGGTAGAACGTCGTTTTCAGCAATTATTACAACGACGATGCCAGCGCGAGCCCTTGCAGTACATTATGGGCAATTGTGAATTCTGGTCCCTTGATTTCCTTGTCAGCCCGGCAGCCCTGATCCCCCGCCCGGAAACTGAATTTCTTCTTGAGCATTGTTTTTCCACGCTTCAACAGAACAAGGCAGAAAACCCGCAGCGCATTCTGGATCTCTGCACAGGCAGTGGTATCATTGCTTCTGTTTTGGCTAAGGAGTTTCCTCAGAGTACCGTCATTGCCAGTGATTGTTCCGAGCAAGCCCTTGGGGTAGCCCGGCACAATATCTTTCGTCATAAGCTGGAGAAGCAAGTCCATGTAGTACGGGCTGACCTGCTCAACTCCTTTCCTTGCAGCCCGATCTTTGACCTCATTGTCACCAATCCTCCCTATGTTAAAGCGCTTGATATTCCTGAACTTGAACCGGAAGTCCGGGACTGGGAACCGCATCTGGCCCTGTGTGGCGGTAACAGCGGTCTGAAGAACATTACCCGGATTTGTCAGGATGCCCTTCCCATCTTACAACCCGGCGGCTGGCTTTTTATGGAAATTGGTGCGGATATTGGTCAGGAGACAGAGCAGATATTTCTGGAGGCAGGAGGATATAAACTGGTGAGCGTGGTGGCAGACTGGGCCGGACGGCCTCGGGTTTTGCAGGCGCAGCGGCAGCGATAATATCCGGCTGATTGTGCTGAACGAAATGCCGCATGCGAAACATACATAATACGATATGGCACCTGTTCATCGGCATTCCTGGAGAGGTAGTAAATTTTTTAACGAGAAAAGCCCATGAAAAAAGCCGTTCTTCAAAAACGCCTGATTGTATCCCCAATCTGGTTTCTTCCTCTGTTGGCCCTTTGTATTGGTCTCTGGTTACTGGTCAGCAGTTATCGTAATTCCGGTATTGAAGTCACCATTCATTTTCCTGGTGCCACTGGGGTGACTGCGGGAAAAACAAAGGTGATTTACAAGGGAATTGAAGTGGGAACCGTCACGAATGTAGTGATGGATAAAGAGCTTGAAGGCGTTGATATTACGGTGGAGATGGACAGGGTGACCAAGAAGGGTCTGGTTGCTGACACCATGTTCTGGATTGTCCGGCCAGAAATCTCCGCAGGCCGTATTTCCGGGCTGGACACCTTGATCAGTGGTGCCTATCTCACTCTCCGAATGGGCAACTCCACAAAAACTGAGCGCCATTTTTCAGGCTTATCAACCCCGCCTCCTATGGGCGCTGACACCCCTGGTCTTCACATCAGTCTCAAAACAAAGACCCTCTATTCCTTACAAAGAGGCTCCCACGTCTACAGCAGCAACCTGCGCATTGGTAAGGTGGATGATTACCGGCTGGAACAAGATGGAACCATCATTCTTGATCTGTTTATTCAGCCCGAGTTCAGCCACCTGATTCGCCAAGGAACCAGATTCTGGAATGCCAGTGGCCTGTCTGTGACTGGTGACTTACAAAGGGGACTGAGCATCAATGTTGAATCCATGGCCTCTCTTATCTATGGTGGCCTGACCTGTGGCACTCCGGATTCCCTTAAACACACACCAGCAGCTCATTCGCAACAGGTCTTCCCCTTGTACCGGGACTTTGCAGAAGCTGAATACGGTATCCCCATGACCCTTCAGCTTGCCAATGGTGATGGCATTGTGCCAGGCAGAACCAAGGTCATGTTTCGTGGCTTGAAAGCAGGTATTGTTCGGACCATTGATATCAATGATGATGACTTTCACACGGTAACTGCCCGTATCCTTCTGGATCCACGAGCAGAAAAAATCCTTCGTGCCAATACAAAGTTTTGGGTTGTACGCCCCCAGGTTTCTCTAAGCGGCATCAAAAACCTGGAAACCCTTATTTCCGGGTCCTATATCACTTTTCAAATCGGCGAAGGTGAAAGCGAACAACAGGATCATTTCCAGGTGGAATCATCACCAATGCCCAAGCTTTTTCTCCGACCAGGAAAACGCTTTCAGTTGGAAGCAGAGGACAGCAAATCTTTACGGCTTGGCTCCCCGGTGCTTTACAAAAAACAGGAAATTGGCGAGATCATTGATCTTCAATTAAGCAGCAACAAAGACCGCATTGCGGTAGAACTGCTCATCTATCAACAGTATGTTGATCTGATTAAAAATAATACCCGCTTTTATAATGTTTCAGGTTTTCAGCTTGATGCCTCTCTGCAAGGGGTTTCCTTACAAACAGCTTCTCTGAACTCCATCATTGCTGGTGGTATTTCCTTTTTTACCCCTGACAACGGCAAACAAGTTCCTGAAGGTCAGGTCTTCTCCCTCTATCTAGGACGAAAACAGGCCCTCCAGGCAGGTTCCCTTTTTCTCACCTTGGAATTTCTTCAAGGTGCAGATATTAGCTCAAGGACAAAAATTAAATATAAAGGGATCATCATAGGCACTCTGGTTCGTACTTGGTATAATACAAAGAAAGACAGAGTGGTTGCCAAGGCTGCTGTTCAGCAGAAATTCAGCAAGCTCTTTTGTCAGACAAGCAAAATCTGGCTTGTCAGACCAAGGGTTACCCTCTCTGGCGTCAAGCATTTGGAGACCTTGCTTTCCGGGCCATACTTAGAACTCCTTCCTGGTCACGGCGCTCCAAGGAGCCGATTTGCGGTCAAGGATTCTGAACCCAAACTCTCTGCGCCTCCGCCGGGTTTGCACCTGGTTTTGGAGGCAGAACGGATAGGGTCTCTGAAAAAAGGAAGTCCGATCTATTACCGGCAGGTGGAAATAGGAAGAATCACTGGTATTGAGCTGGGACCAACAGCACAGATGGTTTGGATCCATGCGGTTATTGATCCCATGTATATCCCCCTTGTTCGCCGAAGCTCAAAATTCTGGAATGCAGGCGGTGTGAAGGTGATAGCAGGTCTTTTTACCGGGGTTTCTGTGGAAACAGAATCGTTAGAATCTATTATGGCCGGAGGGATTGCCATGGCTACTCCAGAGAAACAGGGCACACCTGCAGAAGAAAATGATCATTTTTTGCTGGCAAAAGAACCTGATGATGACTGGCTCACCTGGTCACCAAAAATTTCTTTACCAAAGGAAGAACCCCAAGCTGACCAACATCGAATTCAGGTAAGAAATAAGAAAAAAAGAATCAGCGGAAAGGAGAAGAGGTAAGATGGATACAATTGCACATTTTATACAACGCATCCCCCGCACTCCACAAGTGAACAGCTACCGTTTCACCCGGCCCCCTGGTTTTTTCTTTGAAGCAGGGCAATACGTCATTGTCGGTCTTGGCCATGAGGGCATGCTGGTTCATCCCTTATCCTTTAGCAATAGCCCTCAACAGGATTTCCTGGAATTCACAAAACGGATGACCGGCTCTGCTTATAGCCAATACCTGGAAGGGCTATCTCCTAATGATGAGGTAATTATGAAAGGTCCCAATGGTGATTTTTCCATGCAGGGCATTGCCAATGATATTGTCTGCCTTGTTGGAGGGATTGGTATTACCTCCATTTTCAGCATGCTGCTTGACGCAGCCTCGCGCCATGATCGACGCAGGATCACCTTGATTTACGGCAATAGAGACGATACTGATATTGCTTTTTTTGATGAGCTAGAGCAAATGCCCTTACCCGGCCTCCGGGTTGCCCATGTGCTCCAACGTGCTTCTGAAAAGATTCCGTCTTATCAGGGACGAATAGACTCAAAGATTATACGCTCTGAAATAACAGCAGATCTTCAGGCTGCTACCTTTCTTATATCAGGTCCGCCAGTAATGGTCCGGCAAATGGAAGAGCATCTTACCTTGCTGGGGGTAAGTTCTTCCCAAATCCGGGTTGAACGTTTTTTAGGGTATGTTTAACAAAATTTCAGAGAGTTATAGATTCCCCTTCAGTACGCCCTCCTTCATCTTCTTATCGTAATACTTCTCTGATTTTTCTAACCTCTGTTCACCACTTTTCCTCTTTGCTTTTTCATTGCAAACAGAGATTCAAATTTTTATATTGCTTAAAGGACGGGCAAACTCTCAAAACCTTGCTGAATACTATATTCATTACCGTTCCATGTGCATCCAATCTAACTTAGCTTCATGAATACAATAGATAATCGGAAATTTACCCGGATGAATATCCGATGGGCTGTTCAACTTGATTTTGGGAAGCGGCAATATAGATACTTTGTTGATAACCTCAGTCTTAGTGGTTTTCTGGTCAAAGGGGAGTGCAATCAATCGGCAGGAGACATTTGCAAAATCACTATAAAAGAATCAGCATTTTACACGGAAAGTTTTATCCATGCTGTAGGGTTAATTGTCAGGATCACTGAACAAAATGTTGCTATTGAGTTTATCGGTATGAAACTGAGCAGCTATTGCTATCTTCAGATCAGCCTGTTAACCAAAGCTGTCAACCCGACTGTCCTGGCCAATGAAATTGTCAAAAGCAATATTTTCAAGTTGGAGGGAGAGTTAGTCCTTCATAAGAAGCATAATTTCAATCTCAACCAAATGATATCCTTGCTTGACCACACCTCAATTCCCTTCTGACCGAGCGTACTGTAAATATATCAACAATGACCTCAACGGGTCTTTGCAGTTTTTGGGCAATCTGCTCCGCATCCATTCCACTCTCATGCAGGGCTTTTGCGGTTACTGAAAGCATTTTTATTTTTTCATACTGAGCTTTTTCAGCCTTTGCTTCCGCAGCCTCTGTTCTGGCTTCAGCCTCTTTCACTTGCTGTTCCGCAAGCTCTCTTCCTTCCGCAAGAGCTGTTTTGTAGACATTTTGCTCAATCCGTTTGGAATCAAGGTACTTCTCATAGCTCTTTTTTTCAGGATCGGGCAGATTATCCACTCGCAGCTTTTCTTTGGCTTCCTTCAGCCCTCTGGCCTTGAATTCGTCTTTGATCTCGTTATTTTTCAGAAAGTAAATCCATTCATCAAGGCTGTCTTTGGCAAGATCATCAAACTTATTGACCTTGAGCAGGTAATAGGTTGTGAAAATATCGGAAACTTTGCTGATGGGATAGGCTTTTTTCTGAGCTGCATTCAACTCCAGAACGTCGTCGGTGTGCATGCCGACAAAATTGGTTGAACCGACATAGACGTAATCCTTGCCCAACCCTAAATCGAAGTACACGATGTTGATGGAGATCAAGTTCGTGCTTAATAACTTCTTCCGGTTTGCCGGACAGAGCTGTACGCTCGTACAGCATAGAATCGATCTTTTTTTGCAGGGTACGTGTGCTCCAATTCTCCACCCGGCACATTTCTGCATAAAAATTTCGCTTAAGCGGGTCATCAATGTAGATGATCGTCTTAAAATGGGTCCAGCTCAATTTTGCACACAGTGCCTGCAAAATCTCAGCGTCCGGGAATATCTCGGCAAACCGTGTCATATAAGCAAGATTCCGTTCGCTCCAGCCTCTGCCGTACTTCTCGGTTAATTTTGAAGCCAATGCAGGCAGAATTTCTTTACCGTATTTGGCTCTCCCGCCTTTTAATATTTCCTGCTGGATACGCTGCCCAACACGCCAATACATCAGAGTCAACCCGGCATTGACGGCAACAGCGGTTGTGGAGCGGGTTTCCTCAATCAGCTCTCTTATATCAAGGAACAGTTGCGTGTCAACGGCTGACACTGGGGCGTTCTGCCTGCTTTTCATATGGATTTACGATTTATTGTATATCGCAGAGTGTCTTTTCATGGCGTTTCCTAGCTCAGTCGTCTTTTTTATCTTCACAGCTTTCTATCGCAATATCAAGCGTATCATTACTAAAATCTTTTATGCCTGAAACTTTTACACCGTCATGTGATAGTGCAGACATCGTAAACATCAAAATGATAATTACTTGATAATGATTTGATTTTATATACGATTAATAGAATTTGGACATTTTGTCTTGTAGCAAGTGTCCAAATTTAGTGATTTTGCTATAATATTAAATTATTATAAACAATGTCCAGTTTTAGCGTTTACGATGTCTGTAGTGTATCAATTAACTGTCTTCCAATCCGCCATCAACAGCCCAAGTATAAAATCGTTGCGCAACTTCATCGGAATTGAATCCTACAAATGTAAGGGTTACTTTCTTCACAGCCTTCTCCTTAATTAGTATCTGCTGAATTTCTCGACAGCCGGAAGAATTCATAGTAGTCAATACCCTGACACGTTATTTCAAAACGTTCA
>JAABTP010000203.1 GCA_011389815.1 Desulfobulbaceae bacterium
TTCAGTAGTAACTATCTCATATACTGAAATATAAGCATCCAAAAGGTAAATGGCAACACTCAGCAGGGTGACCACCAAAAAGCAGAGGAAAGTGATAATCATAGCAAGAGATTCAACAAGAAATACAATATACAGCATGGCCTGAGAAAGGGCATAATTGCTTTTTATTGGAACATTTTAAACCAAAGCATTCCAGCAAGCTCATGAAAGAACCAATGATTATGTTCAATACATTCGGCTCTTGGTATCCATTTGCCAATTCCTTTTTGAAACGGACCTGGAATAAGAAATTGTGTGGGTGCAGCTATAACGGAAAATCCTTCGTTCTCAAAAGAACGTTTTGATCGGGGCATATGCCACGCGTGGGTCACAAGAGCGATACGATTGATACCATCTTTTGAGAGGATTTCATGAGCATATTTGGCGTTATCAAAAGTATGAAGGCTCCGACCGTCTTTATAACGAACAGGTACATTGCATTCATGTTCAAGTACCTTGGTCATCCTTTCTGCACCGGTATTGCCGATATTGAGCCTGTCTCCACCAATGACTGCAATGGGAAGGCCAGTCTTTCTGTGGAGGTAGGCAGCGTAACGTAACCGTGAAATCTCGTCCGGCCCCGAAGTTATCTGACCGTATTCTGGCGAGTTGTATGCTTTAAATGCGAGAACAACAATAGCGTCAGCAGTTTTGACCTTCGAAAAAGTAAGCGGACTGTCAGGCTCAAGCCAATGTGCAAGCAATTGATTGGTAAAAGGAATGCTGCTGAAGTAAAGGGTTAGTAGAGCGAGGCTGATCAAGGTCAGCGAAACCTGATGCCAGCGCTGATGGAGCAGTAAACCTGTCAGTAAAAGCAGGATAGATCCTCCCGGCGGGTAGAGCAGAGACTCTATGCAGTAAATGACAAAGAAATTCATGATGTGCGACGAATTGGGAAAAGAGTTTCAACGGATAGCGCAACGAAGTTAAATGTTTACACCAAAACACTTTTATGAACAAGTGAGGAAGCCAAAATCAAAGCAAGAAAAAACCGGGTGATGCGGTGAGCATGTACCCGGTGAATAAACAGGGAGAGGAAGGCGGGGGTTAACATGTTGCCACATTTTGCGGCTTGTTTGCTATAGTCGCGACTATTGGCTGAATATGATTCTCCGGCTTATTAAGTGACAAGTCGTGAGCAGCTTGTAAATTAAGCCAAAATTCAGGTGAAGTTCTGAATGCCTCAGAAAGCAACCAAGCAGTATTTGGAGTTACCCCTCTCTTGCCCCTGATAATTTCGTTAATTCGTTGAACTGGTATGCCAATATGAGTTGCTAAGGCCTTTTGAGATAAACCCGATGGCTCAAGAAACTCTTTAAGTAAAATAACCCCTGGATGGGTTGCTACACGATTTAATGGGATCATTTTTTCCTCCAAAAAACGTTAATGGTAGTCGATAATTTGGACATCATGAGCATTAGAGGCGTACCATCTGAACACAATACGACACTGGTTGTTTATGCGAATACTATGAAAACCAGCAAGATCACCTCTCAATGCCTCCAGCCTATTACCTGGAGGTGATTTCAAATCTTCCAATGACTGAGCAGCGTTTAAAACATCAAGCTTGTAAAGTGCCGATTCTTTTATTTGGTTTGGTAACCGTCTGGCACGGCTACTTGATATGTCATGAAAAAGATCAGATGTTGCACGATTTCCAAATGAAGCTATCATAGTTTTATGTTAATGCATTCACGGATTCCGTGCAACTATGTTTTGCGCATAACGGAAAGATCAGAGGCGGGCTTCAGGGGGTTCGCTGGAACGCCTAGTTTCACTATGTTCTTTTCTTGCCCGATTAGCCGCATTAAGTGCAGCCTGTCTATCATCTGATCTGGCATCCCATCGGTCACAAGACAAAAACCGGGTAATGCGGTGAGCATGTACCCGGTGAAATAGGCAACAGAAAAGGCCACTAGCATTTAAGCTGGTGGCCTTTTTTTGTGCCTTGTCAATGGGCACTAAATTCTTTATCAATCCGTTCAGCCAGAAAAATTTTCAAAAGCGACTGATAAGGAACGTCTCTTTTATTAGCCAACAATTTAAGATCATCCAACATTGAATTAGGCAGGCGGAGCGATATTTTTTTAACAGAAGGTTTCAGGTTTGGCAGAGTGACTCTTTTTGCTGTGCTCCAATCAACGAATTCAGCCGAATCATGCTCTTCCCAAAAAATCCTTTCTTCATCCTCATCCCTGAATTCAGGTATTTTTTTCAGCGGATTCATAAATACTCCTTTCTTTGCGGCTCATGGGAGGGGTTGCAGGTTCGAATCTCAAGATCAAATCATAAGCTCACCGGGCACACACATGATACGTACCCGGCAAAAGAACACAACCTGCTCCATCCAGAGCAGGCTCACTCACCCCCTTCCTCTTTATGCCTTCTCCCCTTCTTCCGCTCACTGAGCCTGACGCAGCCGACCATCTCGTATTCCGAGGAGTCCTGCCCGAACACACTCTTGACCCCGGACCGCGCCCGGACGATATAATCGCTCAACAACTCGGCCTCTTCATTCTTCTCGTTAACCAGGCGGGTTTTATCGGCGTTCAAGGCGTCTATCGCGCTGACCTTTCCCTCCAGCGCGGTAATTCTTTCCTCCAGCCCTGCCACAGTGATGGAATCCGGCATTCCCGGTCCGATTTTTTCCAAAGCCTCTTTGACCTGACCCGCCTCCTTGAGCAGTTTGGGTACACTTCCTGTCAGCATGATGACCTCCTGTTTGAGTTTGCACAGCTCCGATGAGAAAAAACAGCTGCGCATTTAAAAAAAGTACCAGTGCATCCTGAGAATACATCGCTCCTTCTTGAAAATGGAACGCCGCATTCTCAAAACTGAGTCCTCCATTTTCACAATGGACACGTCCCTTTTCAAAATGAAGCGGTGCGAGATGAAAATGCACTGCCCAATTGTAAAGATGGAGAAGCGCAAGATGAGAATGGACAGGCCCTTTTTCAAAATGCAGAGGCGCGAGATGAGAATGGACAACTGCTTTTTGAAAACAGACATCACCTTTTCCAAAGAGCAGCTGATCTGCTCGAAAAAGTATGTCTTCTCAGTATCCTTGCTCTTCCTGTTGCTCAGTATTCTTTTTTGTTACCACAGAATGCCGAACTGCGCAACAGGTTCTATGAGGTTGTTTTTCAAGAGATGAGAAGGTTCACGAGTTTTGCAACAGGCAGCTTAAAGAATCTCCGCTGAAAGCTGCACCGTATCCGTGGAAAGTGCAGCCTTTAACTCCGGCAGGATAATTTTCAAATCCACCTCAGAGCCGCAGGTGGTAACATCAATGACCAGCTTGTTGAATTCCGGCCAGGTATGGAGGGTCAGGCTTGATTGCTGGAGAACATAGACCCCGGTGATGCCGATAGGGGAGTAATAATGCCAATGCACATCCACCACATCCAGGCGGAAATGCTCAACGATGCGTTCCGCCACCTTTTGTAACAACTTCTTATCACCGAGATCCGCGCCCACATTGCGAAACGAGAGCGCGGCATGAAACACGGTGCCATCTTCCATTTGCACGTCTTTTCCCAATTTCATAACCTTACAGCATAAAGAAGATAAGCGCAGCAATACCGATACTCATGGTGCCGCCGATCCAGGCAATATTCATATTGCGGTCACGGCTGATTTCCTCTTCAATATTGGCCCCTGGCATAAAAATAACCAGGATCATCTTTTGCAACACAGCCAGGCCAAGAAAACCCAGCACTGCATAACCGGCAAACCAGGAAAGATTATAGCCCCAGCTGACAAAGTCTCCGGCAGTCGCCTTGAGCACGATAATCCCCAGAGCCACCAAGGTAAAGCCGAGATAAGCACCTGCAGCTACGTTATCCTTTTCAATTTCATCGTGATCATCATAAGGTGTCAACAGGGCATGAAAATGGCTGAACAGGATGAGCAGGCCCATGCCAAGGATGAAAAACACCAGAGCAGAGAGAAAGGAACCAGTCCCTTGAATTGCTCCAGCGATCATCAGGGCAGTGGCAATCATGGCTCCGGCTTCCACCGCACCGGTACCGATATTGCGGTCGGTGATAATTTCGCAATACCGCAAAACTCACACAATCAATATATATATTTACAATAATTTGCTTTTATGGTAAGAAGTACATTTTTAA
>JAABTP010000204.1 GCA_011389815.1 Desulfobulbaceae bacterium
ACTATGTGGGAGAGTAGGTCGCCGCCAATTTCTTTTGTAAATCCCTTACCGGGCAATACTGGTAAGGGATTTTTTTTTGATTTTCTTCCGCTCTTTACACAAGCCCATACTCCTGCTTCAAACGCTCCAACAGATCACCCACATGAATATCCGGGGTCTTTGCTGGTCCCCAATCCAGAGTAGTATGTGCGCGATGATCTGTATCAATAACATTACGCAGGCGTTGCTCCTGGTCATACCACCACCTTTTGGAAGTACCGTCCGGGCATGAATCAGACTCAGTATCGCCCCAGCGCAGTTCCGGGCAATGATAGGGATCAAAGGAAAGAAGAAAGAGCTGGTCCATGATCTCCTCCAGAGTTCGAGTAACCGTAGTCCCGTTGGAATTGCCATAGCTTATCTGAATGTCCCTACTCTGTTCCTGCCAAATGCTATCAAACTGGCGAACCAGTTCCGAGGCAGTTCCGTCATATTCATAGGGATGGTCCCCTTGGGCCACAGCATGAACGCTGTCCTTTATCAGATTGTAGATCTCCCGGATCTGGGCCTTGAGGCGGGCATCTCTGCCAGGGGTTGAATAGGCTTCCCAATCCCCCACAGTCCCATAAATATTATAGGGCAGGCTGGACGGATGGGGCTGACGATGGATATTACGGGCCACAGCAGCTGCAATGGAATCCACCCGATCCTGAAGGGCCTGATTCAGTGCTGTAAGCTGCTGTTCCACTTCCTTGATCGGATCCACCTTACCACTCCCTGTGGCCAGCTGTCGCTTCACCCATTGGTGATAATCCAGTTCAAGTCCATCGACCTCGTAACTGCCCTGACACTGACTTTTCTCCTGATCAAAAAAGGACGAGTTGCCATTGGAGGTCAGGGTAAAACTGCCAGTCCTGCTCACCTCCTGGTGACGCCAACAACGAAACCCGCCTCCCTGTTTACAGGAGCCCCGTGAGAGGTAAGACCCAAAACGTTTTTCCGTCAGGCTATTATCAGGATGAGCATCAACAAACCAGACCGTGCCATCATCATCCACCCGTGAAACCACCAAAACGTGACCATTGGCATCATAATACACCGTTCCCGGCACAATGCTCTCCCGATTGACTTGGCAGAGATAGGTATCGGTCTTTTCCATGGTCCAGAAAAAACGAAAAAAACCACTATGGACGCTGTTGGAAATGGCCCTGGCTAATGAAGAAAAACTGGAGTAGTTGAGAAAGGAGCGGCGGCTTCCTGGCCTGTTATTATTACTGTAGCGACTGCCGGAAATGGTTACGTTAAAGGAGAAAGGGAGCTTTTTCTTATAACCGAAATAGGCTCGCAGCAGGTAGGGCAGATCTGCGCAATCGCTGAATATACTATTATTGCGATCTTCCTCGGAATAAAGGGTATTGCCTTCAGGATTACGCAGGCAGGCTGCCAGCGAGCCTTTCTTATCTGCAAAAAGCCGCTCTACCCAATGCGAAAAATCAGCCTCGTCACGGTCACTCCACTGGTAATAGGCGGTCCAGGCTGTATCAGGCCCACCAAGGTTGATGTCCGCATCAGGAGGAACTTCCTCCTCATTATTGCCATTTCCTCCTCCGTTACCAGAACCAGGATTCTCTGCTGCCGCTGTCAGCTTGCCCCAGGTGCGACCGCCTACATCAATCCTGCCGTCCGGGCGGGACATAAAGGCGGATTGAAAATCCCGAATTGCCGCAATCAGGGCATCAGAAACCTGCTCACTCACCACAAGTGGGGACGAAAGAATGGTATTCAACAATTCGTAGACGATACGGACATCCCGGGCCCGGTTCTGACCGCCCTGCCCTACGGAACCGGAAATCTCTGTTGCCGGGGTCTCAACAGCAGTGGTGAGCTTACGCCAGGTGCGGCCGCCCACATCAATCCTGCCGTCCGGGCGGGACATAAAGGCGGATTGAAAATCCCGGATTGCGGCAATCAGCTCAGCAGAAACCTGATCACTGACCGCTAATGGAGTAACAAGTATTGCATTGAACAGGTCATACACGGTACGCACATCTTCAGGAAAATTCTGTCCACCTGAATCGCCTACTGAACCACTGATAGAAGCTGGCATTATTCCTCCTCCTTTTCTGGTTTACTTGTTCCGCAAAGGGCGTAGATTTTACTGCCTGCTCCCATAATCGCGGGTTATGAATGCTGAAGCCGGGCAAGGCATGCATTCTTTTTATGAAACGATGCCTTGTTAGCCATATAATACTGATCAATAGCCTGGATTCCGCACTTCCTGTTTGATTGCCTGATCTTCTCCTTCAAAGAAACGTCTGCACTGGTCCTCTGATCAACAAAGCCGGGAGCTTAGGGCCATAAAAAGCTGTGTCCCTCTATTTCTTTTGGATAATGGCAGAGCGTGCCAGCGTATCACATCTTTGATATTCTTCCTGTTTTGAGGAATATTGACGCCATATAAATTCAACCGTATGCTGTTGGCAGAGTTCAAGGAGTTGTTCCCAGAGATCAACGTGTGGAGTGGGCTTCTTGTCGCTGTTTCTCCATTGTTGGGCTTTCCAACGGTATACCCAACCTTTTGTCATGGCATCAATCAGGTAGGCATTATTGTTATAGACAGTGACATGGCAGGATTCCTTGAGAGCTTGCAAGCCTTTTATCACAGATAAGATATCCATTCGATTATTCGTCGTATTCTCGCACCTTCCTGAAAGTTCTTTCTTGATGGCGTTATAGATTAGAGTGACTCCATATCCCCCTATATTCTCTCGGTTACATATTCCATGTGTATACATTATGACCTGTTTCATTATGCAGATTCCGCGTTATCTTTCAATTAGCCGCACAGGGTGCGGTTCCTGCACCGGGGATGATGCATAGTATGCATCCTGTTTTATGAAGCCATCGCTTTTTTAGCCATATAATACTGATCAATAGCCTGGCGTATATACATTTTTATAACCGCCTGTCGGCTGATGTTCACTTCTCTGACGATTTTATCCAATTCATGCAGCATTTCTGGAGTAAAATCGACCTTGACGGATTGCGTTCCGGCTTTGTTCAGAGGCGGTTTCATTTTACCGTCACCGGTAAAAAATCTTGATACATCCTCTCCTCTGTCTGCCATTTCAGCAAGCTCGTCAGCTGTCGGTATGTTCTCAGCTCTTTTCGGCATAATTCCTCACCTCCTGTTTGGTTGCCTTCCATAGGGTTACAAGATGATAATATAACCCTTCATGGTCATGCCTCTGTTCATAGATCACTGTGTATAATTTCCCCTGCACCCAGCCGGTAGCGGAGTATTGGGTTGGGTCGTCACATCTTAAATCTTCATAATAATAATGCTCGAACAATTCCTGCGCATCGTCAAGTCCAATCCCGCGTTTCGGATTATTTTTGAGTTGTTCGCTTTTCTTGTTATCGTACTTGAATCTCATATCAGTTCGCCATGCTTAATAAAACCGGACAGGGTACAATTCCCGTATCGAAAGAAATGCACGATAGTCAGTCTACAGGGCTAATATGTCAACTCTTTTGAGATTTCAATATCCTTTCTGATGAGTGCGTTGATAGTTTTACTTAACGAAAAATCACCATCTTTACTTTGGATACTTCTAAGTAACAAGTTTGTATCTCCTTGTTATTTGTAGGTTTGGTCTCGGGCGCAGGCCGGGGGGCACGCTTTTAAAGAAGAATTGCCTGATTTCTTTATCCAGATAAACCGGGATATCCAGTTCCTCAATCGGTCTGTAAAACTTGCCTTGTTCCGCATTTGTAAAATCATATTCATCTTTCATTTGGAGCACCTCCGATGATATGTCTGTTTTTCCTTTTTTATAGGAGTTACACAGTTGTCAGAAGTTTGGATAGATAATGCTCTGTTCATTGAGCCGTTTCTTTATGTTTTTCTTCAGTCCATCGAGGGTATATTTGAAGTGTACCTTGTTCCTTCCAGAATTTTTCTTCCCAGAAATGAAAGTCACCAAATGCACTATGAGTCATAGGAATGTTTTCCGAGGGCGATAAATAGTCATCGCGATATGGAAAAACCTTAACCCAACTTTGTGAGAATCATTATCGAAACAATCCTAACTACCTGATTATTCGTTGGGCGTAAAAATATTTT
>JAABTP010000205.1 GCA_011389815.1 Desulfobulbaceae bacterium
ATAGAAATTTTGAAAATTTCAGGCTCAGAGTATTTGCGGAACATGGCGTTCCCCACTAATCTGCGATGAGCCAAAAAAGTTTGTCTTGAAAAGTATGAGTACGTACAAGATAAATCGTTTTGTATCAACAGAGAACTTATGTTACTCTAGTGAATATATTTTTTTATGACTTGAAGATAGGAACTTTCGATGGAATATCACTTGATTTCTCAGGGGCGTTTGTTTACCGGAGCCAAGGAAAAAGAATGTATTGTTATGATTCAGCGGATCACCAAGCTCTCTGAGGAGCAGGTGCGGAAGACCTTGTTAAATGGGCGTCCCCGTAAGCTTTTCAGTTCTGATGACAGGGCAAAGGTAGAAAAATTTTCCCAGGCATACCGCAAGGCTGGTTTGGATGTGCGGATTAAGAAGGGTTCGTGATTTTTTTATCATTGTTTGGTTATTTTTTTTCAGTTGTGAGGCAAATGATGTTCAGAGTTGCCTGCGTTGAAAAAAACGCATCTCGAACTGCTGTACGGAAAACCATTGTACCTGCTCCTCAGAATAGAGTAAGCTTTAGGGCATGGAAATCATCACTACCCACATCAATGCAGATTTTGATGGCCTGGCCTCAATGGTGGCAGCCAAGAAGCTCTATCCCAAGGCAAGTCTTGTTTTTTCCGGTTCCGCAGAACGCCCCATTCGCGATTTTCTTTCCCAGGATATCCGTAATCTCTATGGATTTAAGAAGATCAAACATATTGATCTGAGCGCTGTTACCCGCTTGATTATTGTTGACACCCGGCAGGCCAGCCGGCTCGGCCCCTTACAGGCCTGTCTGAACAATCCAGGCATTGAGCTTCATCTCTATGACCACCATCCTGATACAGCAGGTGATATGCAGGGGCATGTTGAGCATATTCAACAGGTAGGCTCAACCACAGCGATTTTTGTTGCCCTGCTGCGCGAACAAGGCATACCTCTTTTTCCTGATGAATCCACGCTGCTCAGTCTTGGCCTGCATGAGGATACTGGCTCTTTTCTCTATGCCACCACTACTCCAGCTGATTTACAGGCTGCGGCCTGGCTGTTGGAGCAGGGTGCTGACCTTGATATTGTTAATCAGTTTATTGCCAAGGATCTTTCTGCTGAACAGGTTTCTTTGCTGAGCCTCTTGTTAGAAAATACCATGACCTATACTATTCATTCAGTGCCTGTGACGGTGAGTCGTCTGACCTTGCCTACCTATGTGGATGATTTTGCGGTTTTGGTGCGTCGGGTGATGGTGATGGAAAATCTGGATGCTATCTTCACTCTGGTCTGCATGGGTGAGCGGATCTATCTTATCTGTCGGAGCAGGATTCCTGAGGTCAATGTAGGGACTCTTGCCCGTGCAATGGGCGGCGGTGGTCATGCTGCTGCTGCTTCAGCTACGGTGCGGAATAAAACGCTCTTTGAGGCAGAAGAAGAATTGCTTGCTCTCTTGCATCGTCATGTCAGGCCCAGGGCCATGGCAGGTGAACTCATGTCCAGGCCTGTTATCACTGCCACACCGGAGGTTACCCATAAGCAGGCAAATGAGTTGTTGACCCGCTATAATATTAATGTGCTGCCAGTGGTATGCGATAATAAGGATCGGAAAAATCCTCAGGGATTGCTGGGGATTATTTCTCGCAGGGATGTCACCAAGGCAATTGCCCATCAACTGGGGGAGATGCCGATCAGCGAGTATATGACCACTGATCTGGCAGTGCTGCCGGAAAGCGCAACCCAGGCTGATATTCAAGAATTGATCATAGAAAATCATCAGCGATTAATCCCTATTATCCGAAAACCCGAGGAACAGCAACAGGATCAGCAGGGGAAAGAGGCTGGTACGGAAGGGATTATCTGCGGCGTTATAACCCGTACCGACCTGCTCAATGTATTGGTTAATGATCCGGCCCATCTGCCCCGTAATCTGTTTCGTGAAGATGAACATCCATCCACAGAGCGGACCCGCAATATCAGTTCGTTGATGACCGACGGTCTGCACCGGAATATTATCCTTCTTCTACGGGAAATTGGAGAAATCGCTCAGGATCTTGGTACGCATGCCTATGCTGTGGGTGGCTTTGCCCGGGATCTGCTCTTGCAGACCAAGAACCTGGATATTGATATTGTGGTGGAAGGCGATGGAATTCTCTTTGCCAAAGAACTGGCTACCCGCAAACAGGCCACAGTTCGCACCCATGAAAAATTTGCCACCGCTACTGTTATTCTGACTGATGGAATGCGGATTGATGTGGCCACAGCCCGTCTGGAATACTATGCCTTTCCAGCTGCCATGCCCACAGTGGAACATAGCTCGCTGAAGCAGGATCTTTTCCGCCGTGATTTTACCATCAATGCAATGGCCATCCATCTTAATCCGGAACGCTTTGGTACCTTAGTGGATTTTTTTAATTCCCAGAATGATCTGAAAGAACGACGGATCAGGGTGCTTCATAATCTCAGCTTTGTAGAAGATCCCACCCGGATTTTCCGGGCTGTCCGTTTTGAGCAACGCCTTGATTTTACAATCAGCAGGCATTCTGAAAAGTTGATCCGTAATGCTGTACAGATGCATATGTATGACAAATTTTCCGGGCCCCGTTTTTTTAGTGAGCTGAAGTTGATCCTTGGAGAAGATCACCCATTAGCCTCTCTGCGCAGGCTGGATGCTTTTCATCTTTTTCCAGTACTCTGGCCAGATCTGCGGCCAAATTTAAAAATTGATCGTCGATTTGCTCATATTCTCACTCAGGCAGAAAAGACCATTGCCTGGTTTAAGTTGCTTTTTTTAGAAGAGGTGGAGAAAAAGGCAAGCCATTGCAAGATGTGGATGGTTTGCCTGTTGGCCGTGTTCAGCCGTTCCCGTGCCCAGGAATTACGTAATTTTTGCCATCGCTTTGAATTGCCACCCAAGCATCGCAAGCAGTTGCTGCGCCAAAAACGCAAAGCAGATCATATTGCCAGCCATATGTTACGCCGTCCTGAGATACAACCAGCTGAACTCTACTGGCTGCTTGATCCACTGGAAAATGAGGGCCTTTTATACCTGATGAGTATTGCCCGGAAAAAGCATATTCGCCAACAGGTCTCGCATTATGTTACCCATTTGCGTGGTGTGCAGAACCTCATCAATGGTCAGGATCTTATGAATCTGGGGTATACTCCGGGAACGTCCTTTCGGCTGATGATGAATTATGTGTTAGGGGCACAACTGAATGGAGAGATTACCCGTAAAGAGGAGGCCCTTGCCCTGATTCAACAGCAATACCCTGTAGATTCTTGTATACACATTCCTGAAAAGTTCTGAGCACTCTACTTTGGCCCCAAAGAATTACAGATACAACCGCCGATAATAACCGATCATTGAGTATCGTTTCATTCTGTTTCTACGTACAAAACAACCTATGGACATAAAGAGTACTATCCAGCAACTCATTATTATAGCACCTCCTTTTCTTTTTGCCCTGACCTGTCATGAGTTGGCTCACGGCTATACTGCCTGGAAACTGGGTGATCCCACAGCAAAGGACCAGGGCAGATTGACCATGAATCCGCTTAAACATCTTGATCCCTTTGGGGTGCTCGCTTTTTTTATCATAAAGGTGGGGTGGGCTAAACCTGTTCCGGTAAATCCAAAATATTTTCGCAATCCGCAAAAAGGGATGTTGGTGACAGCACTTGCAGGTCCTGTTGCGAATATGCTGCTTGCTATCTGTAGTGTCGTGCTCCTGCGTTTATTTATTTTATTGCCTGAGCCTCCTGCGTTTATTGGTGATCCTGTTTTTGCTATGCTTGCCGCATCGGTTTGGATTAATGTGATGTTGGCAGTGTTTAATCTGTTGCCTGTCCCGCCCTTGGATGGCTCAAAGATTCTTATGGGGGTTTTGCCCGCTGAACAGGCAGCCAGTTATGCTCGCCTGGAGCCCTATAGCATTATTCTTTTGTTGGTTCTCTTTTACAGGCCCCTGACAGCCTTTTTCTGCTAGCTGGTTAATCTTTTAATTTTACACCAGAAAAAAATGGACATTTG
>JAABTP010000206.1 GCA_011389815.1 Desulfobulbaceae bacterium
CAAACGAAAAAAAATGCTTATTGGGCATCTCGGACAACTGAAATTGCTCTATGCTGGGGTACTTTTCAACACCCTTTATTTATCCGGCGACTCCTGCCTAGAGGAGGTTTCTTCATTACCTTCTTCCTGGCCGGACTCCGAAAGAAACCAGTTCTCAACGATAATATCGGAAAAATGCTCAAAATCAGCGATGTTTGCTGTGACAACAATCAGATTATGTGTTTTGGCAATTGCAGCAATCTGTCCGTCAGCAAACGGGGGAGCCAGACCGATTCCTGAAAGTCTGGCCCGCTCCTCCGCATGCCAATCAGCAGCGGCCTGATCATAAGGGAGAAGAGAAAGGTAGGGAAGCACAACTTCGTTCAGATACTGTTCAATCCTATGCCGTTTGCGTGAAACGGGGAGGCGGCAACATCCGAACCTAAGCTCATGCCAGACAACAGCGGCTGTGGCGACTTCATGATAGTGTCGCTCAAGTTGCTTCATAACGGAAGAATCAGGCTGAGGTCTCAACGGTTCGGAAAGAATATTCGTATCAAGAAGGTATCTCGGCTTTACCATGAGACTTTTCTTCCCGGTGAAGCTTGCCGGATTCCGGCAAATACCTCCTGGCAGTCATCAAGTTCATCAGCGTACTGATTCCGAAATTTCTTCAATGCCTGTAGGAAATTCCGTTTCGGAGCGGAACGGAGCGACTGATATTCAGTCACGGAAACTAATATTGCAACCGGCTCACCATCCCGAGTCAGACCTACAGAATGTCCCTGTTCGACAAAACTGACAATATTCTGTAGCTGCCGTGCCGCCTGTTTCATGTTGTACGATTTATCTGAGATCATCGTCTTTCTCCGTTTTATCTTTTTTTCCGCAAGAGAATCTTACCTGATGTATGCAGACAGGGCAAGGATATGGTGGGATATAAAAGAAAAGCCCTGAATCATGATCGACTCAGGAACTTGGAGCATCCTCGACCACCAGTTGCTGCTGCTTTTCTGGCAGTTTTTTTTATTGTTCAGACTGAATAAGACGTGCTTCAATCTGTGATAAACGTTGCTCTGCCGCTTCGACAGAAAAACTTTCGAGCCGATTGCCACGTCCGAGACTATTGACAATGAATCGCTTTGTTTTTTTCTTTTGCCCTGCATCGAAACTTTCGTACCTTGCAAGTAAATATCGGCTGATTTTCAAATACATGCGCACAGCTAGCTGATGATCATCACTATGTGTCCAAGCGTAGCCGAGAGCGGCCAAATTGTCACCTTCGAGTAATCTGTCGGCCAAGGCAGGAACAGCTTCGTCTGGAAAACCGGATTCTACTAATACTTTAATTCCGATCAGTTTGATATATTTATCGGAATCAGCAACAGCAAGACGTGCAACTTCAATTCTTGACTCTAACGACAGTTCTTCAAGATAATCATACACGTTATCTATATCGCGGTTGCTGACTATACGTCTCAGCTCCGTCAGCTTCACATGCTCACTGGCAGCTTCGCAGTCTGTTGTTGTCTGGAGCAACAGAAAGAAACCCAGCAGAATTACATTGACGAACATCCTTGGTAATACATTCACAATGCTTGAATTATTCATTTAACGTTGAACCTCTTTCAAGTTACCGGAGACAAATTCAAAAATCTGTCTCCGGTGGTTACACGCAACTATAACTCTGTCGAGTTATAATCCTGCCCGTCATCAACAGCCTGCTTTCTGTTCTGGCTGTGAGGAACAGCAATCACTATCGTGCCGTTGCAGGTTCCGCCGCGACCGTCATTCGCTTCAAAGTTCACGTTATAAACAGGGTTAATGGGGTCAGAGTAAAATTAGATTTAATTCGACTCTGACCCATTTTACATTGTTAGTGGAGATGAAGAAAGACATTTCTCCGGCGGCTTCTGCTTGGCGGTATCAAAGATTAATCAGTACCTGCCCCACAAAAAACTTTTGTACGATCATCTATTCTGCACAGGCAGAAGTATCCGGTATACTGCATGGAGAAACATTTAATCCCCACCACGGTGACTCCTTGGTACATGCTACTGAATTACCACACCAATATCCGTGAGAACTTATAGGCTTGGTCACAGTATCTGGTAGAGCGTTCTCAATATCAATAGATTCATAGGTCTCAGTCGGAGGATTATATTCATATATAACATAGTGGAGATGAACCGGCATTGTCGAGGGTGAGGTATTGGAAATAGTACCGATTTTAGTTTTTATGTCTATGGGATCACCCTCATTAACTTGGATATCATCCATGTGTATAAAGTTGCTATACCAAGGGTCAACTGGATCAACATGACTCGCAATATAGAGTGGTGTATCGTGCCTGATCAATACCATTCCATGATTATCGAACCTCTTAACAACAGTGCCTGATTGAGGCGCGATAACCCACATGTTATTTTCTGCATTTCCTGGAAGATTCAAATCCATAGCAAAAGTATCATCAACCCTAATGGAATCATTTCTTTTACCATTCCATATCGTTAGTGTTGTATGCCCTTCCGCACCTACGTAATTAATCCAATCAGTTCGTTCTGTCTCAACTGGAAAAAATATTAGCCCTCCACCTCTTACCATATAAGAATATGCCCAAGGTGTTGTAATTTTATCGCCTTCCCGAACAATCCCATCCGAGCTTAACATAAACAGCCAAGAGTTCTCCGGTACTCTCGCATCAGCCTGAGACGTCCAAACATTTTGGTTTGTACCTTCAATAACAGAAAAAAAATCTTCATTTATCGCAGGAGAACATCCAAATAAAATGATTGATGCCAACTCTTTCATATTTGGCATTCTCCAATCAGAGAATCCTGCATACTCAATGTTATCTATCCCTACAAGAGCATCATTCCAAATCAAATTTTCGATTGTTCCGGTACAGCTTTGGCTGGAATCATCCCAAGCCTGCCCATAAGCACACCGAGACCAAGTCAAACCAGTACTGATATCAGTAACCAATCCATTTTCATCTATACGGAAACGTTCGTTTTGTTGAGCACGAATACTTTGACATGTCTCGTACGAATAACAAATTGAACTTGCGATTAAAATAGACAAGGGGATGAAAAAATATATTCTCTTCATAATTAATGCCCATCAGAAACTAATAGTATGTGAATTTGACCATATTCAGTTGATGAATATGCTGTGAAAAAATTTTGTCTATCTACATAAGCTGAAGCTATTGAAATAGTAAATGCATCAGTGCTATTATGGATTATAGGAAACGGAGTAATATTGCTCGTCCAATAATGAGTTGTGTTTTCCATATTTGGAAAATATCTTTCGTCGAGAGCAGGATAAAACTTTCCGAAATCTATAATAGAAAGAAGCTCGACAACTGTAGGTAAACGCCAATTACTTGCTCCGCAAAGATTCAGATTGTTTATTGCGGTGATATAAGCTTCAGTATTACAATCAATTCCTCCGCCGCATACAGCACCAGAATATGGTGCATCCATTAATGTGCTATCATACCAAGTATAATAGTTATCTTTATCTCTCAATCCACCATCATCAGTCTTTGTTTCCCACATGAAACCAGTAGTATTGTCAAGAACACAACTGCTATCCGTAGACAGAGCATCCATGTAATAATCTACTTTTTCTTGAGAACTCTCTTTTAAGGAAGGAGTAACAGCATCCCCTGTACTTGAAATAACAGAAAAATCAAAGTGACTTAACGTGTTATCCTGTCCGTTAATCCTCAAGAAATTACTATTGGCATCTCTACTAAAAAAATCTGATCCATACAAAGGATCTTGACCAACTACATTACTGCACTCCTGCTGCACTCCTTGCGAATCAACACAAACTTCCCCACCGGTATCATTCAAGCTCCCAACATTTGTAACGATATACTTTTCAGGATGTTCTTCTGTATTTAGTATCTGCTGAATTTCTCTCCTGTTGAATAATTTCATTGCGTTGCATGTCAAAGTATGCCATTCTTGAGTC
>JAABTP010000207.1 GCA_011389815.1 Desulfobulbaceae bacterium
ATTAAAAAGCATTTTCATGGAGTATAACACGGTTAGCTATGAAAAACAGCCCGTTGAAGGTCAGGTGAAATTATCAGGCATAGTTGTTTATTTTACCCTTTTTCTGGACAGCGAGGTGAAGATATCGTCTGCCCCTTGGCTGCACCGAACACACTGGCCTAAAATTATTTATCTTAGAAAGAGGGAACGATATGTTACTGCTGGTGACCAGGTACGTGTTTCAGTTGGATACTTGGGCGGAGCAGGTTTGACTGTGTCGATAATATGAGTTGTATCTGATCATAGGATTTTAAAAATAAAAGAATTAGTGGCGATCTATCCTGTCTATACCACCAGCACATCAAGCGTAGCTATCCACGAGGCGTTATGAGAAGATATTGTTGAGAACAAAGAGCCATGTTTTGAATCGGTTTGACTCATCAGTGTTATTGCGTGTATCATGTTTTTTGTAATAGTGTCTTATTGAATTTAGTCCTCTTTTGGAGAAGGATGCGGCATTGGTGCTGTTACAATAATTAAGGGTATTTTTAACCTAAATTGAGCGATTCTTTTTAAAAAATCGAATCAACTTGCTGTAATCGCATAGTTTTTCCACTATAATTCTTAACCCCAATGGATCAAGAAAATGGTGGAAAATATTTTTTAATATTAAAAGCATACTTGATTCCTTGTATACAAAATCGTTCAATTCAGGTTTAACTAAAGATTTGGTCAGTGAGATGGAGAAAAAAGAAAAAAGAAATAATTTAAGAATATTACACTATGCGTTTTTGCTTATGGGGATATTGCTTAGTGCTGGATGTTCTGGTGAAGATGCAACGTCCTCAGCTGAACGCCTCATAGTGTATGATTGGTCGATGGCAGATTTGCCTGACTTTCATTCCAAATTTCTTGAAAAATATCCAAATACTCCACCTAAAATTGTCTATCTCGCTGAAGATGTGGAAGCCTATGGCAAGATCAAAGCTGGTTTTGCTTTTGATATAGTACATCCATGTACTCAGTTTTTTCAGCTCTATGTCGAAAATGGTTTGATTCTCCCTTTAGATACCTCCAGAATTGAACGTTGGAATGATTTGGAACCATCGTTTGCTGATATGGGTAACATTAATGGAAAACAGTATGTTATGCCGTATGATTGGGGGTATGAGTCAATCGTAGTGAGAACAGATAAAGTAAAGGAGATTCCTGACTCTTGGGAAGACTTATGGGATCCTCAGTACAAGGGACATGTAAGCTTAATAGACGCTGCGGATCCTGCTCAGGTTTTCACATCTCTTATTCTTGGGTTTGATCCATGGAATACGACCTCGGAACAGGATGAGGAGATTCAAGCTAAGTTAAGTGAGCTTAAAGACAATATTTTCACCTACTGGACTGATTTTAATGAGATTCAGCAGCTGATTGCTTCAGGTGATTCATGGATTTCAGCAAATGTCTGGCCTGAAACCTATGCAATGCTTAACAATAAAGGATTACCAGTAAAATATATTACTCCAAAAGAGGGGATGATCGGATGGATGTGTGGTTATGCTATTTCCAGTAAAACGAAAAACCTGGATATGGCGTATGACTATCTGAATGCCTTACTGGATCCCACCTCACATGCTGCGTATGGTAATATGGGGGCAGGAGTATCTTCCAAGGCAGCGTTATCCCTTATGGATCAGGAACAGGTTAAGCTTATGAACTTGGATCAACTGGATCTTCAAAACAGAACGGTATTTTATAAGAGCTGGACAGAAGAGCAACGGAAAAAATTTACAGAGCGTTGGAATCAATTTAAGGCTGCTCCATAATACCCTGTTGGGATTTGGGAACAACCTGATGATCCACAGATATTAGATGTATATTTTTCTTACACAGCTTGGTATTGTTCAATGAACGAAGAAAAAAAGCGTGCATTTTTTTTGCTGTCTCCTCCTGCCTTCTATATGTTGCTGTTTTTTATTATGCCCATTGGGATTATGACCAGCTATGTGTTTCGTGAAGGTGCATTCGGGGATGCCCGATATATCTTCACGTTGGATCATTTCAAAGATTTTTTCACAACTTCTTCGTATCATCGGCTTTTATTTCGTTCCATTTTTCAAGCTTTTGTTACGGCTCTGTTTTCTGTTATTTTGGCCTATCCTTTGGCCTATTTTTTGGCATTTAAGGCAGGGAGGCATAAAGTTATTTTTATGACCCTTTTGCTTATTCCGGCCTGGACAGCCTGGTTGTTGCGCATCCTTGCATGGAAGATCTTGCTTGACTCAACCGGTCTTCTCAACCTGTTTTTACTTTCTTCTGGATTCATCAGTGAAACGGCCCCCTATCTTTTGTACAGTGGTACTGCTGTAGTGATTACGCTGGTCTACATTTATGTGCCGTTTGCCGCTCTTCCTCTATTTTCTGCACTTGAGAGTGTTGATCAGAACATGATTGAAGCTTCAAAAGATTTAGGTGCCGGAACTTTGAAAACCTTTTTCCAGATTACTCTGCCGGTTTCGGTACCAGGGGTAGCTGCTGCTTTCTTTTTTGTTTTTATTCCAACATTAGGGGAGTGGGTTACTCCGACCTTAGTTGGGGGGGCGCAGGGCATTATGTTTGGTAATCTCATTCAGGAGCAGTTTGTCAAAACTCTGAATTGGCCTTTAGGAGCGTTGATGAGTTTAATACTGCTGGTATTGATTATTCCTGTTTTATTCTTTTTTAACCGTATTTCAGGTATATCTGAATATGCCCCGGTTTGACACATGTTTTCAAACAAGAAATTTCCAACTTATGCAATCTATTATCTGATTATTCTGATCCTGTTGTATACTCCTTTGGTCCTTCTTGTTGTTTTTTCTTTTAATGAAGGAAAAACAGTGACCTTTCCAATAAAAGGATTGACGCTTGATTGGTATGTGGCACTTTTTGAAGCACAAGATTTGCTTAAGGCTATGTATAATAGTCTGATAATTGGTGTTTTTACCTCTGTAGTTGCAGTTGTGCTGGGAACAATGGCAGCCTTGGCAACCACGAGATTTTCTCTTCCCGGGAGAAATTTTTTTCTTACAGCCGGGGTACTTCCATTGATTATTCCGGATTTGGCAATGGGGGTTTCCTTACAATTATTATTTCACTGGGCAGGAATCTCGCTTTCTCTGTGGACGGTGGCTTGTGCCCATACAATGGTGAATATTCCCTACGTGATGCTGATTGTTTCTCCTCGTCTACAGACCTTTCAAGGGAGTCTCGAAGAGGCTTCAATGGACCTTGGAGCAGGTTATTGGAGAACCTTATTCAAGATTACGCTTCCTGTATGTGCGCCTGTTCTCATCGCAGGCTTTTTATACTCTTTTGGAGTATCAATTGATGAATTTGATCTTGCTTATTTTGTAACAGGGACTCATGAAACACTTCCTGTTTATCTCTACTCTCAGCTTCGTTTTCCAAATCGGCTACCATTGGTGTTGGCTCTTTCTGCAATTATTATAGCAGTATCACTTGTTGTGTTACTTTTTACTGAAATCCTATCAGATTAGGATTGAGTAGTGAGTATCCGTTAAAAACAGAACTGCTTGAATAGTGATAATAAAGGTAAGAATATTTAGCCAGAGAGTTGGATAGATGCTCAAGAAATAATCTGATATCTTTGATATTATACTAAAAAGGAAGGTAAACGATGTCTGATGTTGCGGTGGAACTCCGCAGTGTGAGTAAAGTCTTTTTTTCTAAGAAAGCAGGATCTACTCATGCGGCTAAGGAAATAGATCTTAAAATATTTCAACAGGCCCCTGACAGCCTTTCTGTAAAATGGACATAAGGCGCAATAACCCGACAGCCCTCAGGTTGGAGGCTCTCT
>JAABTP010000208.1 GCA_011389815.1 Desulfobulbaceae bacterium
GAGCCTCCAACCTGAGGGCTGTCGGGTTATTGCGCCTTATGTCCATTTTACAGAAAGGCTGTCAGGGGCCTGTTATATCTCTTGTGCCTGGTTTCATTGTATCTTGTTTTGTATAAATATTTTTTGAACTGTCTGGAATTTCCAGATAGTTGCGTAGGTCGGATTGAGCGCAGCGAAATCAGGCCAAATCCTCGCGCCTGAAAGTATTTTTCGGATCTACCGGCTCGGCATTGAAGGTCGGAAAACGAATCGTTTTCTTTTTTCTTTCTTTGCTCACAGGATATTCTTCAATAATAACCATTGCACGATAACGCCCCTGTTTGATTTCAG
This sequence comes from Desulfobulbaceae bacterium, assembly GCA_011389815.1. Taxonomy (GTDB): domain Bacteria; phylum Desulfobacterota; class Desulfobulbia; order Desulfobulbales; family Desulfobulbaceae; genus Electrothrix. Next base: position 331 of record JAABTP010000208.1, read on the forward strand.
GGGGAAGTCGCAGGTCAACAACGGCTCGGCCTGGTGCTTTGACAAATATATTCGTTTCGATTGCTTTCATTATTCCGCCTCAGTTCAAGTTGGTTACCGGTGCCCAAGCTCTGCTTGGGCATCTTGACTCCAGAAGCTCCCAGCTTCGGAAAAAGCAGTTCCCAAGCCGGAGCCTGGGAACCAGACAATGATATTATACAGAATATCCCGTCGGAAAAGGAAGCTATCCGCGATCAAGCATATCCAGCAGCTCCGGTGCGTCTTCACAGGCCAGTTCGGCCAGGGCATAGAACTCGGCCATGGCCGAATCCAGGGCATCCATCTTTTCATCCCGCTCCAGGGTAGCCTGCCGGGCTTCACCGGTTTCTTTGGCCTGGGTTATGTTGGCCTTTTCCGCCACATCGACCAAACCCTTTGCTGCGGTGATGGCATCCGGCGGGGTGTTGTACTGGCCGTATTTTGCCAGGGCATCCTGATCGCTCAGGAGGTTGCTGAAAAAGGTGTTGGCCTGGGCCAACCAGCCGGAAAAGGTGCGTTTGCGCTCCTGGTTGAGGGTCAGCTTGATAAAGACGTCGCGCTCATCCCGGAATATTATCCGCCCCAGGCGGACCAGGCGCATGTAGGCATCATGGGCGATCTTCCAGGCCTGTTCATAGGTCTCGGTGGCGGCGTACTGCTCGCTGTACTCGGTTTTCTGGGCAAGATAGAGGTCAAACGCCTGCTGCCGCTGGGTCAGCATCTGATTGAGTATGTCCGGGGTGTAGCCGTACAGGGCGACCCGGCTTTGCAGCTCCGGGACATCGCGGGCATTGGTGAGGCCGGTTTGGTAGCGGTTCAGGCGTTCTTCGATGGAATGATACGGTGCTGGCATGGTGTCCTCCTGAATTGGGTTGAGGGAAGGATTTCCCGGATGATGAGCGGGTGCAGGGGGAGAAAATGGCGTTGCAGTGCTGCAGAGCCGTTTTCTCCTGCTGCAGAATGACTTTCTCCCGCTACAGAACGAGTTTTTCCTGCTACAGAATGATTTTCTCCTACTACAGAACGACTTTTTCCTGCTGCAGGATGAGTTCTGCCTGCTCCAGAACCTCTTTCTCCTGCTTCAGGGTTATTTTTGCCGCTTCGGGAAGGTTTTCTTCCGTTGCAGCAAGGGATTTTCCTTTTGCAGAGGGTGTTTTTCTTGTGCGGTGCAAGATTAATCCACTACATGAGCATTAATAATATAGTGCAGCTGTTTGCGACCGATTGACCACCTGGTTAAGTAATTTTTACAATAAATCATCAAGGCAAGTATGGAGGCGTTTGAAGTTTTTTTCAAATTTTTTTCGGTATCTGGAGAGTCCTGTATTCGGCATTGTCTTTATCCAATCTTCAGTCGAGAACCCGAGTCCATTATCTTTTGTATCTCCTGTATAATAATCCCATGTCTTTTGCAATTTCCTTTGGTACCTTTCGGGCAAGAGAGGCATGATCTTTTTAACAGATTCTCTTTGATCTCGAAGGGTAGCTTCAATACTTTTGTTGTTGTAAGTGATGGTTCCGTTGTTCATGGCTATTTGATCGGAAAAGGACTCCTTAAACTGTAAAATATATGGTCTGAGTTCTTTTCTTTTTTCTCGTTCACAAGTGAGACGATGACTCAATCTTTGTATGAGCCAACCAGTAAAAAGGACGGAAACGCAACCAAGCAATATTTTATTCATGAGTCTTCAGCCTTAACAGCAATAGGTTTTGCAAGTTTTTTCCTACTTTGATATTAGACGGAACCAACAGAGTCTACCCCCTCCCAACAATCCCCAAAAACTCCTCATTATCCACAACCTTCCCCCCATCTCCCGCGCCTTTTTCAGCTTACTCCCGGCCTTTTCCCCGTCCACAAGATAGGTGAAAAAAAACTATTCATTCTCCGGCAAGTCTCAAAGCCTCGTGTTTGAGTGCCTCACTGATGTAGAAGTTATGCTTTTCCAATTGCTCAATCAGAGGTTTTACAGCCGTGATATTCCCATGACGTTTGGCCTTCATCAGAATCCCGACCGTCCCGATCATAGTCACGCCTAAGCGTGCTGCAATCTTTCTGGCGTGCCGGTCATCCAGAACCTCTTTCTCCTGTTTCAGGGTGATTTCCGCCGCTTCGGGAAGGGGTTCTCCCGTTACAGCGAGGGATTTTCTTCTTGCAGAGGGTGTTTTTCTTGTGCGGTGCGTTATCCGCTTTTGTTTCACACAGACAGGCCTACTGCTTGTTTACAGCACAGTACCGGCTTCGATATTTCATTACAAAAGCCGGAAGCATTATTTCATCGACTCAATTTTCGAGATTGTAGGATTGCCGCTCAGAGACTCCAGTTGCTGTATGGCTAAACGATTAAGAATTGCAACTCGTTCCTGCTGCGTGATACCCTGTTGTATCAGCAAGGCATTTTGGCTTTCAAGGGAAGTTAAAACAACCAGTTGGTGTACTGTTGCGTATTCACGCATGTTGCCTTTTAATTTTGGATGCTCGGCTTTCCACTGAGCTGCTGTTTTTCCGAACAACGCGACATTCAGAACATCCGCTTCGCCAGCATAGATGTATCCCGCTTGTGTATTGGAGACCATCGGCGGAATCAGGTTTTCTTTTATAGCATCCGTATGGATTCTGTAATTTGTTTTGGCTAAGGACCTGTTTAAATCCCATTGCAGGCCCTTGGAAGCTATTTCCTGCTCTTTAAGCCTTTGGAATTCTTTTATGAGGTACAGCTTGAATTCAGGGCTTAACCATGACCCGAACTCAAATGCGATGTCCCTGTGGGCGTACGTGCCACCGTATCGTCCTGGCTTTGCGAAAAGACCGATGGCGTTTGTCAGTTTAACCCACTCTTTTACACTGATTTTAAAACGGTTTAGTCCTGCTTGATTTTTAATTGTGGCGAATTCGCCATAATTAAAATTCGGGTTATTAATTTTTTCCCATATGCTTAAAAATTCTAACGTATTTCTGTTTCTAAGCCAGTCGGTAACGAAAAAGTTGCCATCCTTGGCTTTAACCATATCTGTAAGGCAGATGTAATCCTGATCATCCTTATTGGTTACATGGATTTCAATGTCTTGAACTATGATGCTCTTCTGTTTTTTACTGCTCATATCCCGTTGCGTGATGTGTTTTTAGACGGTGTCAATTGCTCTGGAACCTCTTTCTCCCGTTGCAGCGAGGTTTAAGGTTGAAATTTAACATATCAAAACAATTAGATAATAAGGGTTTAAACTATATCTACAATGAAAAGGTTAGAGGTTACATTTTAAAATCAAATGTTATCGGAACTTCTTTTTTTGTTAAAACTGAAAATACGCCTCTCCAATATGAAGACAGGCCCCTGACAGCCTTTCTGTAAAATGGACATAAGGCGCAATAACCCGACAGCCCTCAGATTGGAGGCTCTCTCAGGCTCACGTTAATCAGCTTACCGTTACGTTGTATACCCAGAGCTGTTAACTCAGATGCTATA
>JAABTP010000020.1 GCA_011389815.1 Desulfobulbaceae bacterium
CTGCGCTCTACTTTCCATATGAAGGACCGTATTCTGGTAGAGGGCCGCACAAAAAGTACGGGGATCGACTGGATTACACCAATATTCCAAAACAATATCTCAAATCATTTACTGTCGAGAATAACATTCGTACCGACATTTATCAAATGACCATGCGTCACAAGAAGTTTGCAAATCAACTCAACGTGGTCATCATTGTCAAAACCAACCTGAAGACTCTGAAAAGTGCCCGTGCCGTATTATTCAGTTCTGACCTGGAGTTGGCCTATGACAAGCTGATCAAATATTACAGGTTGCGCTTCCAGATTGAGTTCAACTTCCGTGATGCTAAACAGTACTGGGGGCTTGATGATTTTATGAACATCAAAGAGCAGCAAGTCTGCAACGCAGCCAACCTCGCTTTTTTCATGGTCAATGTATCACATATTCTGCGTCGTCGATCTGAGTTTTCAGGCATGAGTGTCATTGACCTGAAAGCCTGGTTCCGAGCGGGTAGATACGTCCGTGAAACATTAAAATTGCTTCCGCAAATTCCAGAAGGTATTTCTATTCAATCCATCGCTAATCAAGTAGCCGTTCTTGGGCGAGTTAATACGCCAGAAGAGGTGCTTTAATGGCGATGGTATTGACAATACACAAGACGATATTATTACGCTATGGCTTATTTGCCAAAATTACAGACCGGATATTGACAGTGTTTACAGTTGCGACAAAGCCCCCCATGTCCCATCGCAGCGAATTGCTCCCGACCAATGGATTCACCAGTAAGGATGCGAGGGAGGATCAAATCAAACACTGTGATCTTATGAAACATTCCGCAGGCAGGCAGACCAAGGACTGGCACCTCCCCTATCCGGCCCACAAGAAACATGGCACCAGGCAGGACCGGAGTTCCATAAACCCTGTCCACGGCCCCGGCTTCCCGGATACCGGTTCGGGTAACATCGTCAGGATCCACAGACATCCCACCAGAGGTAATGATCAGGTCAGCACCGGCTTGCAGGCAAAGGCGAATCTCTGCTGCAATGCGACTGGCATCATCCGGGGCAAAGCCTACCCGGATCACTTCTGAGCCCAGTTCAGCCATCTTTTCCCGGAGCACAGCCTCGAATTTGTCCTCAATCCTGCCGTAATAAACTTCACTGCCTGTAACAACCAGGCCAGCCTTGACCTTTGGCAGGGGCAAAACCTGAACGATCTTCTCACCTGAGTCAGTAGAGCGGGCAATGTTAACTCCTTTCTCAACCAGGGAACGCTCTCCCACCAGAGGAATCAAGCGGGTGGCAGCCACCTGCTCTCCTTTTTTTACCGGAGTATTGGTATGGAGGCTGGAACACATGATCTCACCCAGCAGATTAAAACGATACAGGGCCTCTTTGTCAATTTTAAGCAGACCATCATAGGCTGCGCAAAGCGATGCCTTGCCTTCTGTCACCTTGCCTGAATGTTCCACTCCCTGCCCGGCCAGGGCTGTAGCCAACAGACGGGCAGCCTCATCTTCATGAATTTCTCCCTCTGAAAGCTCTAAAACATAAATATGCTCTTTGCCCAGGCGGCGCAAATGCTCAATATCTTCCAAGCGAAGAATATGCCCCTTGCGAAAGGCACATCCTTTAAATTCCCCCTGGACAATTTCTGTAATATCATGAGGGAGCACCATTCCAACGGCCTGATCTACCGGTATACGTTTTTTCATGTTTTCTCCGGTCTCTGTTCGAGTTTTACTGTCAGTAGCATTTTTTTTTGGTATACTCTGCCATACTATTGCATTCTCATTATCTTTTAAAGGAATTATTCCACACCCCATCTTACCTATTAGAGAAGGGGGAACAAAATATGATAGCAGTACTTTCATATACAACAAACCCATCAAAACAACATAACAAAAATGAAAAAAGAACTCCTTGACATTATCGCCTGTCCGCAATGCAAAGGCTCCGTAGAACTCCGTAACGATAAAAATGTCCTGCTCTGCCATACCTGCCAGCTGGCCTATGCCATCCGTGATGGCATTCCTATCATGATTATTGAGGAAGCCAAACCCATCTCCTCCTTCTCTGAGATTTCCTCGCAATCGGCCTGATTCGGGCCAAACGAGGTCACAATATCTCATGGACTTCAGCATTATCTCCAAAGCCTTTAGCATCTGGTTTGTCACCTCGCTGCCTGATTTTGGTCAATACGAATTTGGACAACGCTTCACAGCTATCTGTTTTTATATCATCCTGGCCAAGGCCGCAGATATCATAATTAACAAAGTGTTGCTCAGGATCGCCATCCGAACCAGCTTTGATGTGGATGAGCATTTTGTTCGCTTTATCCGGCGCCCTGCAGTGATCTCCGTGCTTCTGCTTGGTCTCCTCCATGCCACCCTGCTGGAACCGGTATTCCCTGCCCCCTGGCAGACTGTCCTGCCCAATGTAATTAAAACTTTAATTCTGGCAGTCTGGTGGATCGCCCTGATTCGGGAAATCACGGTGATGAATGAAAACAACACAGGCTGGGCTGTACGCAAGTTTGACAAGACCAGGTTCTACATGCTCAAAAATATCTCCAGGATTATTCTGCTTTTTCTCGGGATTATCTGGGGACTGATCATCTGGAATGTCAACCTAACGCCTTTATTTGCCTCGGCAGGTATTGTGGGTATCGCCATTGCCTTGGCTGCCAAGGATACCTTGGCCAACTTTTTTGGCGGCATTGCCCTGTTCACTGATGCTGCGTACAAGGTGGGTGATTATATTATTCTTGAAAGCGGCGAACGAGGTGAAGTTGTGGAGTTGGGCATTCGCTCCACCAAGATCAAGACCAGGGATGACGTATTGATCACTATTCCCAATTCTATTATGTCCACCACCAAGATCATCAACCAGTCTGCACCAGAGGTCAACTTCCGAATTCGCATTGATGTGAGTGTGAGCTATGACAGTAATCTTCGGGAGGTGGAAAAGACCTTGCTCCAGGTGGCTGCATCTCATCATGCCCTGGAAAAAAAGCCAGAGCCCAGAGTTCGGTTCCGCCGTTTTGACGATTCAGGTATTTTTCTTCAATTGCTGGTCTGGATTGAAGAGCCTGCCCAGCGAGGTCTGCAAACCCATAATCTGCTCAAAATGATTCATATCGCTTTTAAAGAGCAAGGCATTGAGATACCCTTTCCGCAAAGAACCTTACACTTTGATGCAGGTAAAGCAGAATCCCTTACTCTTTCTCCTGAAAAAGATGCCGGTCAGGCAAAAACGGACTGTACGACAAGGTAATCTATTAAGCGATATTTAAAAGCAGGTAACAGGCAAACCGTTGTCAGCAGGATCAAAGCGTTCCAGGTGGTTCACGTCTTTCTTCCCATCCGGGAAAATCACTTGGATTAAGATGAAATATTTCTTAGAATATCCTCCAATGAAGAAGATTATTGTGCAGAAGGAACGAGATGAATGCAGTTCTAATCAGCACGCTCTTGATTACATATTAAAGATATAATTTTTCAATCTGTCTCTAACCTTTCAATATCATGTATTATGATATGATGATAAACCATACAGACGAACCCCTTCTTTTCATGAAAATGCTTATAAAAAAAATAACCTTTATCCTGATCGGCTTACTCTTTCTTGCAGCCGCAGTGCTTCCTGCCCATGCAGAGCCTCTGCCTGTCTTTGTCTCTATCCCACCGCAAAAATGGTTAGTTGAACAAATAGGCGGTGATTTGGTCAACACCCAGGTTCTGCTGGAAAAGGGTCAGGAACCACATACCTACCAGCCAAGCCCGGAAAAGATAACCACCCTTTTTCGTTCCCGCCTTTATTTTACCATTGACATGCCCTTTGAACGAGAAATCGCCCGAAAAATAATCCATAAAAAAAAGACAGAGGAAGGTCTCCAACTTATCGACACAACAACCGGCATCAAAAAAATCCCTATAGTTTCCTCTTCTGGTGCCCATCATAATCATCATGCCCATGAAAATGATCAAGATCAGGAACACGCAGATCCTCATCTCTGGCTTGACCCGCGCAATGGAAAGATAATGGCCACAGCCATAGCAGAGGCCTTAGCAACCGCTGACCCCAAAAATACAGCTATCTATCAACAAAATAATAAAAAGGTCAATGAACGTCTGACCCTGCTCCACCAGGAATTGAGACACCAACTCGCCCCCTTTCAAGGTGCAAGCTTTTATGTGTTCCATCCGGCCTTTGGTTACTTTGCCCATGCCTATGGGCTGCACCAAAAGGCTGTAGAAACCGAAGGCAAGGCTCCTTCACCTAAGCAGCTCTATGCCTTAGTGAAACAGGCAAAAAAAGACAAGATCAAGGTACTCTTTATCCAACCCCAGTTTGACAAAAAAAATGCCTTAACTGTGGCCCAAGCCATTAAGGGTGATCTGGTGAAACTGGACCCGCTCACAGCAAATATAGAACACAACCTCAGACAGATGGCCAATGCTATCCAAATGGCTCTCACACCTGATATCTGATATGTACCGGAAAAATTAACAAATTTATTTTATGAAGGATGTCGCGATCCGCATCAGAGACCTTAACTATTCCTATGATGATATCCCTGTGCTCACCAATGTTCATCTGGATGTCTTCCCAGGGGATTCCGCTATTATTATCGGCCCAAATGGCGGCGGCAAGACAACTCTCATTAAGCTCATCCTTGGTCTGGAACACCCTGATAAGGGAGAGATTCGTGTCTATGGCAATGAACCAGAACAGGAGCGAATCAGAATAGGCTATGTGCCCCAGTACGCCCGCTATGATCCCAAATTCCCTATCTCTGTGTTGGATGTGGTCTGTATGGGTCGACTGGGCAATTCTCTGAGTGGTCGGTATACTGGTCACGATAAAGAGATCGCTCAGGAATCCCTTGCTGCCGTAAATCTGGCAGCCTTGAGCCAACGTCCTTTTTCAGCGCTCTCTGGTGGTCAGCGACAACGGGTTCTTATTGCCCGGGCCTTGGCAGCTGAAGGTGATATTCTTATCCTTGATGAACCCACAGCCAGTCTGGATCAACAATCTGAAGAGCAGCTCTTTACCATGCTGGCAGAGCTCAATAAAAATATGATCATCCTCATGGTAACCCATGAAATAGGGGTTTCTCCCAGTCTTTTTCAGCGGGTCATCTGTGTTAATAATCAGGTCCACATCCATCCAACCAGCGAACTTACCGGCGAATTGCTCCGTGATATGTATGGCAGCGACTTACGCATGATTCGCCATGATCATCGTTGCTGTCCAGGAGGACACGAGCATGATTGAACTGTGGGACGCACTGACTGACCCGGACCTGCCCTTTCTCCGCTACGCCCTCATCACTGGCCTGCTTGCCTCAATTTCCTTTGGTATTATTGGTACCTTTGTCGTTGTGCGCAGAATTACCTATATTGCCGGTGCGATTTCCCATTGTGTTCTGGCAGGCATTGGTGGAGGACTCTATCTGCAAAATGTGGTGGGTATCCCCTGGATCACCCCGGTTCGAGGGGCTGTTCTTGTTGCCCTGTTGGCTGCCCTCCTCCTGGCCCAGGTCAGTAAAAATGGGGGCCAACGGGAAGATTCCATTATCGGTGCCCTTTGGGCAGGCGGCATGTCTATTGGTTTTCTGTTTATCGCAGTCACTCCAGGCTATTTTGACCCGATGTCCTATCTCTTTGGCAATATCCTGCTCATCAGCAAAAATGACATCTATTTTGTCATTATCCTTGATTGTGCTATCCTGGCAGTGGTAGGAATCTTTTATAATAAACTGGTTGCTCTCTGTTTTGATGAGGAATACACCCAGCTTCGAGGGGTGCATACGCGCTGGCTCTATCTTTTACTCCTTTGCCTGACCGCCTTAACCATTGTTTTGCTTGTTCGTATTGTTGGTATTATCATGGTTATTGCGCTGCTGACCCTGCCTGCTGCCATTGCTGGAACTATGGCCTCGGGTATTCGCCAGCTGATGTTTATTGCAACCCTGCTCTCTGGCCTTTTTATTGTCAGTGGCCTTGGAGTCAGCTTTTCTCTTGATCTGCCCAGTGGTCCGGTTATCATTCTCATTGCAACAAACTGCTATCTGCTCAGCCTCGGCTTTGGAAAAAAATGGCGTAAGAAAACAGAAAGAAACAATTCTCTATGCTAAGATTTGTCAATAAAAAACTTGAGTATTGTATAAAATTCCGATACTATCCCATATAAGAAGAAGAGTACTTTGAGGAAATAGTGTTATATTATACAGATAATCTTCAGGAAGTGGGGATATTATGAAAAAACCAGGAATCTTATGTATTGTACTATCTCTTGCCGCTCTGATCCTGAGCGGGTGCTATTACGCACCGCCGACATCCCGGACAGTTGATACCTACTCAACATCAACACATACTGTCCGAACCTCCACCCATTACTGAGGAGTACACCCTACTAACATTGCGCAACAATGTTGCACTGTATTGAGGAGATGAAGAACTCATGAAAATAAAAACCTTATTACTAACTCCAATCCTTGCTGCCAGCTTACTGAGCGCATGCGGGTTCTACGGAGAACCGACATCTCGGTCAGTCCATACCTATACTTCAACTACCAGGACCGTTTCGACCTCAACCCATTCTGGAACCAGGTCAAAGCAAGCCGTAAAACGGACCTATACACCTATAGTCCGCTCTTCAACCCCTGTTGTGCGTACTTCTGCGCCCTCTTCACGGGTAATACGCTCCTCCACACCAACAGTTCGAACCTACAAACCAATAGTGCGCAATTCTTCGTCGTCTGTCCGAACCTATCGCCCGGTAGTGCGTAATTCTTCGTCCTCTGTCCGAACCTATCGCCCGGTAGTCCGTAATTCTTCATCGGTTATTCTGCCATATAGTCGTCCTATTGTACGTTCCTCCTCATCATCATCAATAATACGCAACTACAGCTCTGGAACTTATACGCCAAGGACGCGTTCGTACTCTTCAACAAGAAGAACTCCGATCATAACGCGGCCGGTGTTACCGTCACGCTATGTCAATAAACGATATAATGCCCCGACAACAACTCCCAGAATGCCAACGACAAAAATCACGCTTCCCTCTTTTACTACCCCTTCAAGACCGCAATTTGTTGTACCATCAACACCTTCCCCCTCGAAAATGAGGTCTACCGTTACATCGCGTTCAATACGCTCTACCGTTACACCGCGCCCAACAAGGTCTACAGTTACACCACGTTCAACAAGGTCTTATGCGCCTCAATACGACAGCAACTACTGTCCGCCGCCATTACCAAAGCCAAAACCAGCACCAAACTACTGTCCACCTGAGCCGTGTTGCCCGTAGACAAAAAAATCATCCTTGTTCAATCAACTTTCACTGGAAGATCCAATGAGAAAAAACAGGGAAGCTGATATGTTGTTTCTTAACCGTTACAAAAACAAGCGTAACACACATAACACAATCGGTTCTCAGAAAGAGTACCGGTTATTTTCTCTCATCTATAAAAAAGAGGTAAAAAAAATCATGAAAAAACTTACCACGTTCCTTTCTCTGGTTGCAGCAGCTATTATTCTAAATGGTTGTTATATTGGTCCGTATGCATACCAACGCGGTTACAAATGCTCGCCAGAACCCATGAAAGTTGATTTGTCTCCTCTAAAAGTAGACATGCTTCCTGTACAGGTAGAGGTGGAAAAAAAGAAAAAACCTCAACCAGATTGCCCCACCTGTCAACCTGCCTGCAATACCTGCAGACCTTCCTGCGCCTACTAAGCAGGCTTGATAAAGGAGGCCCCTTCAGCTCGCTTCAGCCGGGGGCCCCTATCTTTTTCATACAATGGATATAATGTCATGAAAAAAATATCGTTTTATCTCGCATTGACAACAACAGCTGCCCTGCTTGGTGGATGCTGTTTACCGCCACCACACCACCGAACAACAGCAATACACCCGGCAGCAGCAAGAGCATATCGTCATCCTGTTGTCATACCTGCGCCAAGGATTGTTGTTCCTGTTCCGCCACCAAGATATAATAGATATTACCGATGAAAATATGCATCGCTTGCCATCAGGCTGGCGGTGTTGTTACTCACGCTATAAATGCCCCTTTCCTGTGGTTCTCCTGTATTCTTTCCTGTAACTTTTTATGTTGATGTTTTTTTAAAACCTTATTATGACTCTGCTCTGAAAATGACGCTAAAAAAAACATACTCCTTTGCTATCGCATGCTCTCTGCTGATAATGCCAGCGATCTCCGCCAATGCCCATGCAGAAACCGGCCAGATTGGTCTGGCTATCAAGGCTGGTACCCTTGGCGGCGGGCTTGAAATCAGTATGGATATCAACCCATATCTGGAATTACGAACTGGTATCAATCAGATAAGTTTTGATTTTGACACAACCATTGGAGACATTGATTATAATTTTGCTCCAGATTTCTTCACAAGCTCATTGCTGCTTGACCTGCATCCTTTAGGTAATGCTTTTCGTTTCACCGCAGGTGCCTTTATCAACAATAATGAGATAGACATTGACGGCACGTACCGCCAGGATCTGCTCTCCCCAGAGCTGGCTCGCTATGCCGATTTAATTGACCAGGCCCATGTCGTCGGCCTGATTGAATTTGACACCTTTGCTCCCTATCTCGGTATTGGCTGGACCAGCAATCATAATTCTGAGAGCCGATGGGGCGTGAATATTGATTTGGGGATTATGTTTCAGGGGACAGCACAGGTAAGCGAGTTACGCGTTGAGGATCCCTGGGGTGCAGGAAGCCTTCCAGCTACCCAACTCTTTATCCAGCGTGAGCGAGAGGAAATAGAAAAAGAAATTGATGAGTATGAATACTACCCGATTGCATCTCTTTCTCTCAGCTATAAATTCTGATCACAAGGAGAGGTAAAAAAATTAAACTTTGATGCAATCATCGGTTGTAACAACTCGTATGATAGAGTATTCTTGTATCTGTGAGATAATTAATTAACTTTTTCGTCAAAAAATAAGGGTATATTTGATGAAAAACAAGTCACTGACAAGAATGTAAGCATACTTTTTAAACGTAGGCTGGCCTATTTTATTGTTGGTATCAACAGGGAATGTAAGGAGGATAAAAAAAGTGAAATTAAAATTTTTGGCACAGGTAACTTTTTTGTTATTATTGTCAGTATGCACTGTTCAGGCAGCCACAACACTGACAGTAATTGGGCGTCATCCATTTTATAAGCCTCCCCTTAAGTCAATGGATGAACTCAGAGGCATGATGCAGACCCAACAAGATGCAATTATGCAAGGTTTGCAAAAAGCGGGTAGCCCTCAACTGTACACACCGCTCATGCAACAATTTTCTCAGGCAGATATTCAACAAGTTGAATATCAACCTGGCGAAACCTTTCGTTGGATGCTGTTCCGACCAAACGGTGTTGGTCAGGTAAAAGCAGCGCAGGATATTACCTGGGGCGGCACATCAGCATTAAGTAGCTTTGAATTTTCCATTGATGCTGGCGACAAACGCTATGTTTTTGCAGTACCTCTTTTCTGCGGCAACCTGGCCTTGAAAGAAGTTGTGCATGTTGTTGTAAAAGAAGTTCCAGGTCCTGAACGGATTGTTGAAAAAGTCGTTGAGGTGCCAGGTCCTGAACGAATAGTTGAAAAAACAGTTCCAGGTCCTGAACGGATTGTTGAAAAAGTTGTCGAGGTGCCTGTCGAGAAGATTGTAAAAGTTCCAGGACCTGAACGAATTGTAAAAGTTCCAGGGCCGGAGAGGATTGTTGAAAAAGTTGTCGAGGCACCGCCGCAATGCTGTCCCCCTTGTATCTACCCGATCCGTTACGTTGCTGATGCTGGTTACCTCCGCTTATCAGATCCTGCTGATTTTGGTTTTGGCAGAATCGGTGTGGAATATGCCTTTAACCAGCGCCTTTCCTTCCTTGGAATGATTGGTGGCGCAACAAAGGCTGATGGTAGCGATGGCGATGATGCATGGCTGGTTGACCTCATGGTACAATACAACTTGGCCTTCATGAAAATGGGTGAGGCATGGAATCCGATCTTTCTGGGATTTGGTCTCGGTGGATGGATGTCTGATGGAGATGATGATATTGATTCTGAAGACAGCGATATAGATATCATTGCCCAGGTTGGTGCCCAGTTGTTTGGTCATCCAGACCACTTTAATACGTCTGTATTCTTAGAAGCACGTTCAGGAATTGACGAAATTGATAGTCTCTCTGAGTACGGACGCTTTGGTGCAGGCTTGCGTTTCCGCTTCTAAAAAACAGCACACTTTTCTTATCCCTTAGAGAGGGTAAGACAGCAAAAGACGCGGAAGAGACGTGGTGTATAGGGAGAATGAGCGAAGCTCATTCTCCCTATCTTTGTTTTTGTAGGGTACCACCACCTCCAAAAAAAGCAAATACGCTCTCCACGTATCCGCCTTTTATATAAAAATGTCAGATCACTTGGCAGGGGCACCCGCTACTTCTCTAGATAACAGTTCTCTTGTTAACCTTTTTCCCTTTACAACTGCTCCCACTCTAACAACAGGCCTTTGGCCTTTCTTCTTTTTCTTCAACATTGAACTTCAAACAGTAACCGCACTACTCCCGGGCCTCTTCGACCAAGGAGAACAGCATACCTGTTGAACTTATCAGTCGTTTTTGAACTCTGTTACCAAGGCCTGAATCGAAGCCTTGGCATCACCAAAATACATCCGGGCGTTTTCAGCAAAAAACAGAGCATTCTGAATGCCCGCAAAGCCTGGGTTCATCGACCGTTTCAGAACAATAACCGTTTTAGCCCGGTGAGTCTCAATAATGGGCATGCCGTAGATTGGGCTGGACTCATCATCAAGGGCAGCAGGATTCACCACATCATTGGCACCAATGACCACGCAAACATCAACGCTCTCCATGCGAGGATTAATTTCATCCATCTCAACAAGTTGATCGTATGGAACATTGGCCTCAGCCAACAGCACATTCATATGTCCGGGCATGCGTCCGGCAACCGGGTGAATGGCATAGGAAACCTCGGTATCATTGGCTTCCAACAGATCGCCAAGCTCTTTGACTGCATGTTGGGCCTGGGCAACCGCCAGACCATAACCAGGAACAAAGGTCACTGAGTCAGCTGCTTCAAGGATGTAATAGACATCCTCAGCTGAAGCAGTCCGCACCTCACCCTGTGGTCCAGCCCCTGCCTCCTGAGCTATAGTGCTGCCAAAGCCAGAAAAAAGCACATTCGCCAGGGAGCGATTCATGGCCTTGCACATGATATTGGTCAGAATGATTCCAGAGGCCCCAACCAAGGCTCCGGCAACGATCAGGATATTATTGGAAATGACAAAACCAGCTGCACAGGCTGCAAGACCGGAATAGCTGTTCAGCAGGGAAATAACAACCGGCATATCAGCCCCGCCAATGGGAATGGTGGAGGTTATGCCAAATCCCAGGGCAACCAGGAGGATGAGAACAAAGACCACATAACCAAAATCACTTGCTGGCGTTACGCAGAAAACTGCTGCTGCAAGCAGGGCAAGTACCAAAAAAGCGGCATTGATGACATGCTGCCCTTTAAAGACCACAGCTTTCTGGGTCACCTTTCCGGAAAGCTTACCAAAGGCAATCATTGATCCAGAAAAGGTCATACCACCAATAAAGGCGGAAAGAAAGGCAACAAGAGCAATAAAAACTGAGAGTTCTCTGTTCTGGTGGTACTCAGCCCAGGCAAGCAGGAGACTGGAAATACCACCAAATCCATTGAACAGAGCCACCATTTCCGGCATAGCAGTCATTTTAACCCGAAGAGCAACAATGGCACCAAGGCCACTACCAATAACAATGCCAAGAAAAATCCACTTATAATCCAAGCCAGCATTCAGCATTGTGACTATAATGGCGATCAGCATACCAAGGGAGGAAAGCAGATTTCCTTGTCGGGCCGTGGCAGGTGAACTAAGCATCTTCAGACCAAAGATAAACAGAACTGCTGATACCACATAGGTAAAATTAATGATAAGAGGATTCATTGGAAGTCTCCTTCATTTTTTTCTTTCTTCTTAAACATTTCAAGCATACGGTTTGTCACCATATATCCTCCCACCACATTAATGGTTGCAAAGGCAACAGCAATAGTTCCCAGAACAGTGGCAAAGGAATGATTATCAGATTGCAGGGATGCAATAGCTCCGATTAGAGTGATGCCGGAAATGGCATTAGAGCCGGACATCAACGGAGTATGCAGAGTAGAAGGTACCTTGGAAATAAGCTCAAAGCCTAAAAAAATTGCCAGGATAAAAACAAAGGTTAAATATATTGGTTCCATTTCATCTCCTCACTTCTTCATAATATTTTTGTACACCTTACTGACGATTTCACCATTATGGGTAATCAAAGCACCCTGCATGATTTCATTCTCATGATGCACAGCGAGTAGTTTGCTCTCTTTATCCCAAAAATGCTCAACAAAATTGCCAAGATTGGCTGAGTACATTTGACTGGCTGTTGTCGCAACCCGACCAGGGAGATTGGCAATACCCAAGATTTTCACCCCTTCAATCTCAACGATTGTATCCATTTCAGAGCCTTCCACATTACCGCCGGTCTCCACAGCCATATCAATGATCACAGCCCCCGGACGCATCTGCGCCAAAATGGTATGATCAATAATCCGGGGAGCGGGCCGGCCAAAAAGTTGGGCTGTTGTGATAACAACATCTGCTCTGGCGCAGGCATTGGCCATGCCCTCTTGTTGCAAGGCCATCTGCTCCGGGGTCAGTGCTTTGGCATAACCGTCCTTGGTTTGACCGGTTTCACCAAGATCAACCTTGACAAATTTTGCGCCCAGGGACCGTACCTGCTCTTCAACCACAGGTCTGGTATCAAAGGCTTCCACTATTGCTCCGAGACGTTTGGCTGTAGCGATGGCCTGAAGTCCAGCCACACCAACACCGATAATAAAGACTCGTGCTGGTTTGATCGTTCCGGCTGGTGTGGTCATCATGGGAAAAGTTCTGTCCAGCTGATCTGCTGCCAAGGTCACAGCAGCATAGCCGCCAAGATTGGCCTGGGAAGAAAGGACATCCATCTTCTGAGCAACAGTGGTACGGGGAATCATTTCCAGACTGATTGCTGAAATATGGGCATCTCTCAGGGTTTCAACAAGATCGCCTTCATTGAATGGATCAAGATAACTCACATGAATGCAGCCCTTTTTCATCAGAATCACTTCATCCTTAGGAGGCTTGCGCAGCCGGAGAATGATGTCAGCTGTTTTCAGCATATCCTCTTGCGAGCTCCCAATGGTGGCTCCTGCTTCCTTATATTCATCATCATCAAAACGACAACTCATGCCAAGGCCGGATTCAATAACCACCTCAGCTCCGAGTTTGACCAGCCTGGCTGCTGTAGCGGGAATCAGAGGGACCCGTTTCTCCCTTGGGTGCCTTTCCTTCATGACTGCAATTAGCATAAATCACTCCCTTGGATTCTAAAGATTTTTTTCTTGAATTGAAGTGGATTTCGATCAAACAGGGTCAGCAAACGCCTGTCTGTTGCGTGTTATACACCATAGTACCTCATGACCAACTGAGAAATTCCAATCCGTTTATTTTTACACAAAAAAAAACAAAATCCCAGTAAAAACGATAAAAAAAGGACCATGTACGTCAGACAGCTTTTTCATGAATAAATCTTTTCTTGTCTCTTCATGATAGTCTGTTATTTTATTTTGTAAAGGCAGTACCAAATAACGCACAGCATATCGCAATACAATATTCTCCATAAATATCAAGAAAAAACAAGGAAGAGTTAAGATGTCACAAGAAGTACATGCGGAACTGAAAACCTTTATCAAGGACTGGCAAGAAAGTGCAGAAAAAAATAAAAAAATCTTTCTTCGGTACAAAGAGCAGCTGGAAGGCAATAAAAATATTTGCCTGGAATTCATCCCCCGCCCAGGTATTACCTATTCTCTCCGGGCAAGCCACCGAACGCAAAAGACAAGAAAACTCTTTGCTGTGATTGACGTGATTGAGGATATTCCCAGATGGCTTTCTGTTTGTTTTTACAGCGACATGATCACTGACCCAGAAGAAAAAAGTGATGCTGTGCCTGGTGGCCTGCTCGGGGAGGATGCTGTTTGTTTTGATCTGGAGGCATGGAACGACGAGTTAGTCAGCTATGTAGGTGCCCGACTTGCCGAGGCCTGTCAACGGGCAAGCCAAGATGAGAAAGAATAAGGATTGAGCAGTTCACCGAAGCCATTTGAAAATAAAAAGATCATGATTAATATTAAAGCATACAAAGAACAGGTAGAAGAAGCAGTTGCTTTTCTCCAAACCCACCTCCCGGTACTCCCGGAGATTCTGATCCAGCTGGGCACGGGGCTGGGGAATCTGGTCGAGGCAATGGAGGGTAGTATCACTCTCCCGTATGAGGAGATTCCCGGCTTTCCCCACTCCACAGTAACCAGTCATGCAGGCAATCTGGTCTGCGGCACCCTGGCCGGAAAAACCTGCGCTATTCTTCAGGGAAGATTCCATTATTACGAGGGGTATTCTGCTAGAGAAGTCGCCTTTCCGGTTAGGGTTCTGTCCCTGCTCGGTGTGCGGATCGCCATTATTACCAATGCCTCGGGCGGGCTGAACAGGTCCTGGCAGGCCGGGACTATCATGATCCACAAAGATCATATCAATCACCTACCGGATAATCCTTTGCGCGGCCCCAATGTCGATGAATGGGGGCCACGTTTTCCCGATCTTTCAGATCCCTATCATCCTGATTTACAAAACCTGGCCTGGCAGGCAGCACAACAACCAGGCATTACCGAGGTAACAGCTGGTACCTATGTCTGCATTCCTGGCCCCAGCCTGGAAACTCCGGCAGAAACCCGAATGCTCAAACAGTGGGGTGCTGATGCTGTGGGTATGTCCTCAGTACCGGAAATCATCACGGCCCTGCACGGCGGATTACAGGTGCTTGGCCTGTCTGTGGTGGCAAACATCAATGACCCGGATAATTTCACTCCTATTCTCCTGGAAGATATTGTTGAAGCTGCCAGCCAGGCCGAACCCAAATTACAGAAATTGATCCTTGAAATCGTACAGGAGATAGAAGTATGAGTCAGGAAAAAACAGCAGAGATCAACCTGGTGGTTTCTGGTCGCTACCTGGTGACAGACAGCCAGAATGTTCTGGAGCAGGAAAACATCTCAGTTGCGGTGAGCAAGGATCGGATTGTTGAGATTGGCGACAACCTGGCAGTAAAATATCCCCAGGCCCAATGCCTCAGCCATGCCCACGGACTGATCATGCCAGGCCTGATCAACACCCATACCCATGCGGCCATGTCCTGCTTTCGCGGCTTAGCTGATGACCTGCCCCTGATGGAGTGGCTGCAGGAACATATCTTTCCCAGAGAGGCCCAGCTCACCTCGGAGATCGTCTATCAGTCCACACTTCTTTCTCTCTGCGAGATGATCAGATCCGGGACCACGTCTTTCAATGATATGTACCTGTTTGCAAAGGATGTAGCCCGTGCCGCTGCTGCATCAGGGGTGCGGGCCTGGGTGGGTGAGGTCCTCTATGACTTTCCCTCGCCTAATTACGGAGAACTGGAAAATGGTTTTACCTATACTGAAGATTTATTTGAGCAATACGCAGGAGACGATCTGATCACTGTGACGGTAAATCCTCACTCGGTCTACACCTGCTCCCCTTCCCTGCTGGAACGAATGGCCGCGCAGGCCGAGGAAAAGCAAGCACTTTATCATATTCATCTTGCGGAAAATCAGGACGAGGTCCATACCTGCACGGAACGCTACCAGTGCTCGCCGGTGCAGCATCTGGAAACCTTGGGCCTGCTCAATGAACGGGTGGTGGCTGCCCACGGGGTGATGGTGACTGAGGAGGAGATCAAGCTGCTGGTAGAGCGCAGGGTCAAGATAGCTCATTGCCCGGAATCCAATATGAAGCTGGCTTCAGGAGTAGCCCCGGTACCTGCTATGCTGGCAAAAGAGCTTGTCGTCGGTCTTGGAACAGACGGCAGTGCCTCCAATAATGATGTGGATATGTTCGGGGAGATGAATTCAGCAGCTAAACTCCATAAAGTAGACCAGATGGATCCCACAGTAATGAATGCCACCCAGACCCTGCATGCAGCCACCTTGGGAGGTGCCGCAGTGCTCGGAGCGGAAGCGGCAATCGGCACCCTTGCTGTGGGCAAAAAGGCCGACCTTATCATGCTGGATATGAATCAACCGCATCTCACGCCGGTCTATAATCCGGTGTCCCACCTGGTCTATACAGCTGGTGGTGGTGATGTGTTCCATTCAGTTATTAATGGGCAGGTGGTCATGGAAAATCGGCAAATAACCACCCTGGATGAGGTAGCGATTTTCACAGAGATGAAGCGGATTGGTGAAATGATTCAACGGATGGGGCAGTAGAGACGAACCTGTGTGTTCACCCTTGCATGCCGGGCAGACACTCAAATCTGCTCCTACAATTCAGCACCTAAAAACGAGGAAATATTTTTTAGTTGGTATCCTCAGCAGAACTCTCCCAGCTCTTCCGCTGCTCTGGCAAAAAAACGCCCCACCTGCTCTGGCTTATGGGCATCAGATCCAGGAATCAAAGGAATACCCAACTGTCGGGCCTTGTCTATAAACGCAAAAGCCGGATAGGGATGGGGACGGAGTTCATAGCCCGAGGTGTTGACTTCCAAAGCAATATTCTTTGCCAGCATCACCACAAAAAGCTCTTCAATAAGCGAATGATGATGCGCTGTCAGGACAGGGGCATTATGGCGCAGAGCTGCATCCAGATGACAAAGCTTATCACAGGGTATCTGCTGGCAACCTTGGATGAGATTGACAAAATAGGCATCCAGAATGCGCTCAGTTCCGTGTTTAGCCATTTTCCTGATATGGTCTTTCCGGCGACTCAGCATGTTGAGATGCTCATTGCCATCAAAATAAAAATGGCAGGAAAGCCCGCGATGGGCAAAGGGAAAGGCATCAAGCAGGGCAAAGAGTTCATCAATTGCGCCAGGATTATACCCCACTTCAGCACCAAGCCTGATCGTAATCTGCTCTTTGTATTGTTCCTGCAGCTGTTCCCCTTGAGCAAAATATTCCTCAAAGACCTCTGGGGTCAACCAAATCCGGGGAGCATACTTCAGCCCGCCTTCCAAATGCTCCAAAAAAGTAAGGCTACACAAACCCTTTTGGATCGCCGCAAGCACGTATTCTTCCATCTCCCCTGTTGCATGGTTACAGAAACGGGTATGGACGTGGTGGTCTCCGGTTATATCCAATAAAGGTAAATCAGGCATATGTAGCAATACGGAAAAAGAAAAACCATTCTCTGAGAAAGCTCTGAAAGAATGGCTTGTGCGTATCCCTCACCAGAGGGAAAAAATATATATGTGCCTGGAGAAGTGGACAGAATCAGGCATTCCCACGGGGAAAAAAGTGAATAACACCGTCTATCTCTGAGGTATCGCA
The DNA here is from genome assembly GCA_011389815.1 of Desulfobulbaceae bacterium. Taxonomy (GTDB): domain Bacteria; phylum Desulfobacterota; class Desulfobulbia; order Desulfobulbales; family Desulfobulbaceae; genus Electrothrix. The sequence goes on from JAABTP010000020.1 coordinate 17,457, forward strand.
AATGTCACCAAGCTCCATATCCAGATCAAAAAGTTCATCTGCTCCATCCATTGCCATAGACAAGGAAGGCCCGTCTGGCAGATGATAGACTAAGGTCTCAACCTTGCTGTAATCAATCGGTGTCGGGAATATTTTCTTCATATAATTTGAAATGTTATAATCTGATAAGAAAGGGGCTGATACATAATGGAGCCAATGTCCACCCCTCTGTGTCGTGTTTCAGGAAATTATAGTTTCTTTTGGCAAAAAAGCAAGGGGACTCCTTACTGTCCTGCGTAAAGAAAGAAGGAAAACAAGCAACGCAGGCAGATTTATACGCTTATCAGGAGGAAGAGATAAAAGCGACAAGTTTCGTTTGACAGTCGACCTCTTGATGGTAATATGTATATTTTCTTACCAAACGATAAAAAAACAATATTTTTTGATAACAGATAATAACGAGGAAAAAAATGAGCGATACAAAAGGCACTGATATGGATAATGATTTTACCATGGGGACTCATAAAAATCCGTCCAATATCATGCCTGAAAAATTATCTCTGGATTCCCCTTTGCAGTTTGAGTGTCATCCAGGGGTTAGCTGCTTTACTGCCTGCTGCCATAATATCCAGATTGTCCTGACACCCTATGACATTTTAATTTTGCGGAAACGGTTAAACATACCTGCCCATGAATTTATTGTCCAATACACAGAGCCCACCTATCTGGAAAAAACCGATATGCCAGGTGTGCAGCTCAAATTGACAGAGGAGAAAAATGCCTGCCCCTTTGTCACCCCAGAAGGCTGCACTGTGTATAAAGACCGCCCAACAGCCTGTCGTTACTATCCTGTTGGTATGGCTGATTTCCATGAAGGTGGTGAGGAAGAAACCAAGGAAGACAAGTTCTTTTTCCTGGTCAAAGAGGCGCATTGTAAGGGGTTTGAGGAAAAAAAGCAATGGACCATTGGCGAATGGCGGGCAGACCAAGGGGTTGACCTGCGTGATGCGATGAATAAAGAATGGCTCCGCCTAGTAATGCGCCGCAAATCTTTTGGTCATCAGGCCAACCTTTCTGAAGCAGCCCAGCGGATGTTTTTTATGGCCTCAACGGATTTGGATCATTTCCGCCGCTTTGTCTTTGAAAGTTCTTTTCTTGAATCCTATGAGGTTGACCAGGAAACCGTTGAAAAAATCAAGAAAGATGATACTGCGTTGATGCTGTTCTCGTTTCAATATCTTGCCAACACCCTGTTCGGGGCTGAGGGCATGAAGCTGAGAAAGGAAAAAATAGAAGAAAAGGTTGAAGAGATCAAGCAGCGTCAGGATGATTCACTGCGCAAGGTTGAAGAAGAGTATAAGCAGCTCAAGGCTGAACGTGAACGGCTCAAGCAGGAAGAAGAAGCCCGGAAAAAAGGTTGAATTTCGTGCAAGGACTGTAGGGGCAGCCCCCTGTGCCTGCCCAATAGGGAAGGGCAAACACAGGGATTTGCCCCTACAATGTTTGTGTACGAAAAGACAAAATATTTTTTGGTGACTATTTCGGGAGAGCTGAGAAGCTCTCCTTTTTTATTGCCTGTTATCAACTTCTTTTCAAACCCTTGCACGAAGCCGGGAGGCCAACACCGAATCAATAATCAGCTGGGTAAAATGAAAAAGCAGGCAGACTATCACGGCATTGCCTGTGTCCTGTGACAAACCAGCCAACACCGCTAAACTGACAGGCAGGGTTTTCTGGGAAGCAACAAAAAGCAGGGCCTTGCTATCTTCCGGGGTAAGTTGGAGCCATTTTGCAGCCTGGTTATTGATGACAAGGAGCAGGACATGAACCAGGGAGACTGATAAAAACACCGCAAGATATTGACCTGTATTGGTATGAAAAAATTCCTGTCTGGAAACAGCCAGCGATATATAGACAGCAAGAATAACACAGCTGGAGTTGATATAGCTCCAATGAGAAGAAACCTTTTGCTTATTCAGTACGGTTCGCAAGGTCTTTCCAAACACAAAGGGAAGCAGCACCAGCAGCAACATTTTGCTCAACAGGCCCCATTGGTTAATAGCCACTGGCCCGCTTGCCTTGAGACAGAGATGCAGCACTGGCGGCAGGGTGAGAATACCCAAGAGATTAAGACTGATGGTAAGCATCAGGGCTAAGACGGTATTACCACCACTTACTCCGGTAATCACGATACCGGAAGACAGGGTCGGCGGAACAGCGCAGATGATGAGCAGTCCAATAATGAGGGAAGAAGGCAAAGCCAGCAGGCTGCCAATGGCAAGGCCAAGCAACGGGGCCACAAGGAGTGAGATTACTGCTGCGGTCAGAAAAATTCGGAGAAGCCTGCTGTTCAGCGGGACTCCAGCGGTACCGGTCTGATAACCACTGACCAGGAAAATAATAATAATGGTAAACCTGATTCCGTAATAATCGGCAAGGACAATGCCTGTCTGGGGGATGATCAGAGCAGATATTGCGGCTATTATAAGCCCGACAGGGAGGAAATATTGACGCACTGGGATGGGTTCTCAGCTATAAACACTGAGCTTATGATCGGGAATGCCCGTCCAGGACGGATGCGGTTGACTAACACTTTTAATGCGTTGCTAGCGGCATCCATTAAAAATCTTTTAAAAATTTCCGCTTGATTTTCTTATTTTTTTATGACAGGAGTTGAGGAGTAAGGCATTAATGAATAGTTTTATACAAGGTGCTTCTGCAACAACCTCTTGTTTCGTAACCAGGCATGTCAGCCACGAAAACAAGAGATCTATCCCCTCATCTCGACTTACAGACCAACAACATTGTCCGCTGCAGGTCCCTTTGGCCCATCAACGATATCAAAGCTGACCCGTTGCCCTTCCTGCAGGCTCTTGAAACCTTGGGCCTGAATTGCTGAGTGATGGACAAAAACATCTTTGCCACCATCCTGCTCAATAAACCCAAACCCTTTAGAATCATTAAACCACTTTACTGTTCCTTCTGCCATTTTGTATACTCCTGTATAACTTGATTTCTCAATGAAATCTTTCTATAAAGACGGATGCAACCTTTGCAATCCGTTGTGCAAATCGCTTATGCGATCTGCAAGTTCTTGTATTTCTTGTGCGGAACAGCATGATCATCACACTCCCCGACTCTTCAGGATATTTTATCTGAACGCACAGGAAAGCCTGCTTATCATCCCCCTTTCTAAACCTTTTTCACAGCAAGGGGATGCAATTATATTCCAGGATGAAGACCATCTAAAGATAGTTAAAGCAAGAAACTTTAAAAGCACCAAGGGTAAGCCGGATTCATCATGATAACGATAAAGAAAAGAAAATGCTAAAAATTATCAGTTTATAATTAAAATATAAATTATACTCCTGTTAAGAGTAATTGCAATAAGTAAATCCAACAAACTTTTTTTTCTTTGTTTACCCAACCTCATCTAACGCCCCTCCTCTATCACGACCTTAATTAACGAGAAGCCGGTGGCAGCCGTAAAGTTTCCGATGAACACCGCAGGAATATGTCAGCGAGTCAAGGAAATACATCCCGAGACCTCGGGATTATTTTTCATAAAAGTGGGCTACCAACTTAAGCCGGGACAACATTAAAACTCGTCCCATGAAACTATCGCCTGGAGTCAAAAAAACTCTTTCATTACTCGTAAAATGTAACATATTTCCGTTATGAAAACACTAACGGAAAAAATACGATCTATCGGTAGTAGAATTTTTGCGGCTCTGGGGAAACCAGGCAAACTTACCTACAGACAACTGGCAAAAGAAGCGAATACGAGCAAAAGCAGTGCGTTTCGACAAGTTGAGGGAATTCAAAGAAGAAATGTCTATCCAGAATCTTTTTTGTGGGAACATGAAGAGGGATATGAATGGATTCGCAGGCATTTTTTTGCTACTTTGTTAATATTCGGTGTACAGCATGGAATAGGAGCGGACACTCTTTCTCTCTATTTCAGGGTACCAACTTAAGGTGGGACAGCCTGCAAAATCAGTCAATTGTGCAAACTATCATAGACTGTTCATCACGGCTCTTTTGTCAAACCTGGAGACCTCAAAGCCCGAACTTTTGTCCCGGCTTAAGTTGGCAGCCAGAATTTAGGGGAAGTTCACAGATAGAAATGGCAATGGCAAGCTGGTATTTTATTTATTTGTGGCTCCCTTAGTACTGAAGCTCTGCTTCTTTTCACCACTCATCATCATAATCCGGATACTGCTCAGGTGCCTTGCCGCGACGTTCAAGAATCACCGGTTCCGAACCATCAGTTGTATCTGCATCGGTTTCTTCCACCTGAACGAGAAACTCCCAACAATCGCCAAAATCAAAAAAGAAGATCATCTCCATGCCAGCATAGCATGAAATATTACCAAGGCGAGTGGCATCCGTAAACGGTTTTTCCTCCAACGCTGGATGACTTATATATTTTTTTAACCCATACGAATCGCTATAGATAAACTGATACAGGTGATCATTACCAAAATCAAAGGCCCTTAAAATCGCCTCTGCAAAAGCGTCAAAAGTAGACTCTCCTGAAAGAGCTATTTTTCTCCAGGATTTTCCCATTGATATTTTAACAACATGAACTCCTTTCTGAAAGGGTGCTTCAGGTGGCGTCAATGTGGTGTTCCAGTCAGTACAATACGGCTGAACCACTTTCGTCCATTCTTTAAAAGCAGCCGCCTTCATTTCCTCAACCGATGTTTCATCACCCCAGGTCTCATCCATTGTTTGTCGATTTACTGCATAGATACTTTCCAGAACAGCCTTTCCCCAGTCTGTGGGCGTAATGCTTTTAACGCACCATCCTTTCCCTTGCTCTGGTTCTCCATCCTGTATGGTCACAAAGCCGAACAATTCCAGCAAAGCCAGGGAATGATGGCCTGGTGTATATCGCAGTCTGTTTTCTTTCCCTCTGTCTCCTGCTATCTGGGCACCCTTCTCAGGCAGTTTGATAAAATAGTTCAAAGTTCTGGCCAGATAATCAAATGCCCCAAAGCTCTCCCGCTCCCCAAGGATTGCATCACTTCCCCTGCACCACCATGCTTCAAACAGAGAAAAATACTGTTCAGCTGGAGTGAGCTTTTGCCAAAGCTGAACCAGAGATGGCTCAGATACCAAACGGCATTTTTTCCCTGTACCAGCAATTTTTCCTATTCCAGAAGCTCGAACAAGCAAATACAGGGCATTAATATGCGGATAGGATTTTTGCACAGGACGTTTCAATTTCAGGGTAACTGGGTGAGAAAGTTGGGTGTTGAGTTCCGCAAGCTGGGCCATTGGTAAATGCTTTTTCACTCCAGAAACAGGGACCCCTTTTTCTCCGAGAAGTGCGAGTATTTTTTTAAAGTCTTGTAAAAGAGTCCCAGGACCGTTCTGGCTAATGGTCTGTTTCTTGAAGATATCTTGTTGAACAGATGAGAGGGTAAATGTTGTTTTTTCAGGCATAATTAACCAGATGTAATAGTAGTTAATGTATTATCGTATCGGTCTTCAACGCACAAGCTCCAGCCCGGAACCCCTGGGAACCTTATACTGAAACGCAGCTTCCTGTTCAATTATGTTCACGGGTAGTATGAAAGACTATCTCCGGGAACAGCTCAGCCGTATGATTCAATCGCCATTGTCCATCAGCCAAAAAAGCCAGGTGCCCTTCTGCGTCAAGGGCCAGGTTACCCTGATTCTTGGCTTCAAAGGCTTTAAGGGTTTTCGCATCATCGCAGGTGACCCAGCGGGCAAGGCTGTACTGCACAGTCTCATAGATAGCATCTACGTTATATTCAGCCTTGAGCCGGGCCATGGTCACCTCAAACTGAAGTACGCCTACAGCGCCGAGGATATAATCACTGCCCATGATCGGTCGGAAAAGCTGGACCGCCCCTTCCTCAGCCATCTGGACCAACCCCTTATGAAGTTGCTTGGTTTTGAGGGGATCCTTTAAAAGCACCCGACGAAAATGCTCAGGCGCAAAATTGGGAATGCCGGTAAATTTAAGTTGCTCTTTATCAGTAAAGGTGTCACCGATCTTAATGGTGCCGTGGTTATGGATACCAATGATATCTCCGGGATAGGCCACATCCACATTAGCCCGGTTCTGGGCCATAAAAACCGTGGCCTTACTGAGATTGATATCTTTGCCCAGGCGATGATGCTTGACCCGCATACCACGGGTGAATTTACCAGAACAGATGCGAAAAAAGGCAAGTCGATCACGATGAGCCGGGTCCATATTGGCCTGTATTTTAAAAGTAAAACCACTAAAGGCCTCTTCATGGGGATACACCTCACGGGAAACCGCATTACGGGGGCCGGGAGCCGGAGAAAGCTCAACAAAATTATCCAACAGCTCTTTGACACCAAAATTATTAATAGCACTGCCAAAAAATACCGGGGTCTGACCTGCTTTGAGATAATCCTCATAGGAAAAAGGATTGGCTGCACCGTGCAGCAACTCCACATCTTCACGCAACTGCTCGGCATCAGTCTTTCCCAGGATTTCATCCAGGCGAGAATCATCCAGCCCTTTGACGATGACCCGGTCCTCGGGCCGGGTTTCCTGACTGGGGGTAAAAAGACTGAGTTCATTGCGGTGCAGGTCATACACACCTTTGAACTCCTTGCCCATACCAATGGGCCAGGACAGAGGCGCACATTCGATCTGGAGTTTCTCCTCAATATCTCCCAGAATATCCAATGGGTCCATCCCGTCCCGGTCAAGCTTATTGATAAAGGTGATAATCGGAGTGTTGCGCATCCGACAAACCTCCATAAGCTTGGTGGTCTGTGACTCTACGCCCTTGGCCGAATCAATCACCATCAGGGCGGAATCCACAGCCGTAAGCACCCGATAGGTGTCTTCGGAAAAGTCCTGATGGCCTGGGGTGTCCAGCAGGTTGATCTCAAAATTCCGGTAATTAAATTTCATCACAGAGGTGGTCACAGAAATACCACGCTCCTGCTCAATGGACATCCAGTCACTGGTGGCGTGGTTGGATGTCTTGCGGGATTTCACAGCCCCGGCCATTTTGATGGCCCCACCAAAGAGGAGGAGTTTTTCAGTCAGGGTGGTCTTACCTGCATCGGGATGGCTGATAATACCAAAGGTGCGCCGTCTTTCTATTTCTTTTTTCAGCTTGCTGCTCACAAAGAATACCTTATCGGCTTAACCGATGGTTAGGGTTATATGTATATATTTTCCAGAGCGTTTTCCCCGCTCCCTTTGCTTAATGGTCTTGAAAAAAGCAAAACACACTGTCCGTTCAATAATTCGTGCAATTGGCAGGAAAAATACCGCCTTTTTCTTTTTTATGCAAGAACACGCCCTTTCTCAACGTAAAAAGGGTTCAGACATCTGCTTAGCAGACATCCGAACCCTTTCATCTTCACAGTTCCGAAATATGCGGTAATTTAATATGGTCGCATAGTCCAGATACCACAGGGGCAAGTATCCGCACAGAACCCACAGGCAATGCATTTGTTATCATCAGACACATACTCAAACTTCACCCCACCAGGCTCTGCCGGTTCAACCTCGCGCCGGGAAATGGCATGGGTTGGACATATAGTTTCGCAGAGGTGACAATCACGGCAGGAGCCACAGCTCAGGCAACGGGCGGCCTGCTGGCTCTCAGTATCACCCTTTTCCTCTGCCGGATCATAATGAGCAATGGTCAGGGCTTCATACTGAATGAGCTTTTGCGTAAAAGGCTTCCACTCTTTGTCGCCCAAAACAGAGGCAAGATACTCGGCTGTTCGCTTGGCTGCTCCCAAGGCATTGGTGGCCAGACCAGGACGTTCAACATCGCCCACAGCCAGGATCTTTTCATCAGAGGTTCGACCGGCATCATCTGTCTTAATCCAGGAACCACCTGCAATCTCAACCGTCTCAACGCTCTCCGGCAGGAAGGAAAGTTTGGGTATATCACCGATAGAAATAATCACGGTTTGGGCAGGAATCAACTCATCCTTATCTGTAACCAATCCTTGTTCAGTGACTTCTTTAGTCATGATTGGCCACTTAAAAGTCGCACCCAAGGCCTCAGCAGCATCACGTTCTTTCCCAAAGGCCAGAGGTTTTTGGATATCCACCAGGGTCACTTCCTCAGCTCCGAGGCGATAGCATTCCGCTGCCACATCACAGCCCACATTGCCAGCCCCGATGATTACGACCTGTTTGCCAGTCTCCATAGGGGAGTCGCTCTTAGCTGCCTTGAGATAATCCAGAGCCGGGATAACTTGCTCATGTCCTGTAAAGGGGATGATTTTAGGTTGATGAGTACCAACAGCTACAATTACATAGTCATATTCTGCCTTGAGCTCTTCCAGCTTTTCCCTGGTCATTTCCACACCAAGGTTGGCAATAATCAGCTCATTCTTGAGGAAACGCTGAACCTCCATCTGCCAAACCGCTTTGGTCAGCCGTTCCCAGGGAATGGTCTGGGCCAGCTTACCACCCAGTTCTTTGCTGCGCTCAAAGATATGGGTCTCAATACCTGCAAGGGCAAGATGCCAGGCAGCACCCATACCAGCCGGACCACCACCGATAATAGCGACCTTATGACCGGTAGCGGGGTTACATTGGGGCGGATCCACATTATGCACTGCCTGGCCAAGTACAGCAACATCAATGGAGTAATCTATTTTTTGGCGAGAACAATTCTGAATGCAGAGATTGGGGCAGATGGTGCCGCAGACCGAAGCCGGAAAAGGCGTATAGCGCAACAACATCTCGTAGGCCTCGTCATTCCTGCCCTCGCGAATCAGACGCAAACGATCAATGGTCGGAATGTGCATGGGGCAGTAATAGGTGCAGGGTGCTGCTGAATCACGGTTCACCCACCAGGGTCTGCGTCGTCGCATATCACCGGTTTCCACCACCCCGATCAAAGAGCGGTCCAGTCCCGGAGCCAAATCACGCAAAGGGTCACCACCACCAAAGCCGTTGTTCCAGATACGAGCGGCAAACTCGGACATAGCCATAGGGCCGGAAAACATCACGGCCCGTTCCTGGGCTGTCACTGCGGTGAGCAGGTTCCATTCATCCCTGATGCTCAGGATTTCGAGCAGTTCCAGGCGATCAATGGACTCTAAATAGCCGGGTAAGCCTTCCATGAGCCACTGCCATTCCTCATCCGTAGGTTTGGTCAATTTAGCGTTCCTTCGGGAATAACTATCATCGGTCTTGCCGCGAAAATACACTTTGCCGCCAACCATACCCACGCAGGGGCGGTAGCCCAGGATATTTTCCGGGGATTTTGCCTCAAGACCACAAATGACTGCAATACCACCGCAGTTAAATTCAGCAAAGGTATCCCCCACTGAACCCAGCACCCACATCTCCGGCTTTTCATGCTCCGGGTTCCACTTGGTCATGGTCAGACCGCGAGCACCGATGGAACCGCCGATCATCACCCGCCCACCGGCCATGGCGTTGCAGACACCGTTGGTGGCATCGCCTTTGACAATAATATCTGCCCCGATGTTCAGGTAGCCCACATCGTCTGAGGCTGAATCTTCGCAGATAATGGTGGAACCAGGCATGCCCATGCAGCCCATTCGCTGTCCTGCTGGACCGGTGACCCGAATGGTCAGGGGACGGTCTACATTACCGAGCCGCAGGCCGATATTATGCTGCCCAAAAGACTCCAGAATCAGCTCGTCGGCATCAGCCGCAGCACCGCGTACCTCTTCTTCGAATATCTTGGAGTTCAGGCGCCGACCATCGGCGTCTTTGCCGCTAACTGTTAGTATTTTTCGCTCACTCATAGGTATTAAATCAGTGCTTATGGGCGGTGCCCGTGTATCTGTGTTTCTTTCATTATGTTGATAACTTTCTCATCCAGGCAGGAACGAAGAAAACTGTTCATCGCCTTTTGATTGCCGGTTGCGTAAAATGCAAGCATCAGCCGGTTGAATTCCAATTGCCGTTTTGCCGGAAGATTAATCGCCGGGTAGCCATTATTCAAGAGAAAACCGTTCATCATGAAACGGCCCATGCGCTTATTGACATCATAGAAAAACTGACACCGTGCCATGGTGAGAAAATAAAAAATCGCCCGGTCATACACGTCCGCAATTTGCTCTGCCTCGTCAACCATCTTGGCAAACATCTCAGAAAGTTGGTCTGCTGGCGGCGGGTTATAGTCTGTTCCTGCAATGGTCACTCCACCGGATCGGAACTGACCCCATTCCAAGGCATCTTCTCGTGCTGCAATCCCATGCAGCGTACAGGCCATCTCAGCAGTAACGGCAAACTGATCATTTTTCACCAAGGCAAAGACTTCCTGCCAAGCATTGGACTGATTTAAGACAACCTGCTGATCACTGATTTTATGCCCGCCAACCGTGATGCCGTCCAGCAGGGTCTGTACTTCCGGCAGGGTGTAGTTGATGCCTTCAAGATTCACTGCATCACAGACCAGCTCGGCTAGCTGCCGTTTGGCCAGCATCAATGCCTTGGCCTTGTCAGGCGGCATGTTCCAGTGGGAATCTTTCATGCCACGCTGATCTGCGAATCAGATTCAATTATCTTATCAATTAAAAGCTGAGTATGGCGCAGGATGCCAACAATCTGGAAGATATCATCTTTTGTCGCATCATAAGCCAAACTTTCCGTGTATGTCTTTCCTTCCAGCAGCACGAAATACCAATGCCTGCCGATGATATAGGCCCCGTAAATCGGATGAGGTCGGCTGTTCAGGGTCTGCGCAGCAATCATCTCCGCCAATAACTGCCCAAGTGGATCATTGGAAGTATCCAGTTGCTTCTTATATTCGTGGAGAAAAAAGACCGGTTTTTTGGGAAACTGGGTCCCCGAGGCCACCAGAAAATCAACAATGCCCCAAAGTCTCTTCTCCTCAGCATAACTTACAGACAACTCCCGTTCCAGGAAAGGTCGGTAGGAAGGCTGATAAAAATCTATAAAATCCAGGAGGAAAGCAATGAAGTATATCTTTAGTTCTTCTTCATTCCAATCGTGGACATGAATACGAAGCTTTTTTCCCAGCTGCCGAAGCCGGTTAGCCTCGTCATCAGATACATTCTGGATATCGGTCAGCCAAGCCTGAAACGTCGGATTGTCCTGCACAGAAGAAATCCCGAATTCTTCCTCAATATCCTGCTTTGTCCATTGGGAAAAGGGCTTCATAGTAGTTTATTTATATTGCAGGTTGACAGGCTCTTTTGTGAGCGTTGAATGGGTCATTTGACCATCACGGGAAAAATGGCTGACATTTCCGTCATCCGCGCAGATCCATACCTCCACAGCTCCTTTGGCGAGATAGAGCTTAATTTTTTCGTCCATTTCCTCCCGGCTGTTGGATGGACTAACAATCTCAATACATATTTCCGGTGCTTCTTCGTAAGGAGTGGTCTCGCCGTTCCGCCGCATGAACGCATCCGATGCCCAAGCTACATCAGCGACTTTTACACCATCATCGGTTTTGATAGAGCATTCTGCAATCACACGACCGGCGGGAAGTTTGCTGCGGAGGTAGACAACAGCCTCTGACTGAAGAATGCCGTGATGATTGCTGGCCGGACTCATCAAAATCTTGCCCCATTTATTCAGCTCAATTTTAAATGGGAGATTCTGCAGATACGGATTCGCTATGACGCTTGCCCAGTTCATAAAACTCAAACAGGGTTATTCGGTATCAAGCTGATTAACCCGCGCAAGGCTTGGTTAACGCTCTCCGAGTCGGGAAAATATTTACGCACATCTGGGGTCAGCAGCACAGCCCCGTCTTCCAAGGTAAAATACTGGGTGGCAACGCTACCGTCTTCCTGCTGAATTCTGACTGTATGGCCTTCCTGATAAGCACGATAATATTTGCCGCGAACGCCTTTTTTACCGCTGAGATCATATTCGGGCAACATATCTTTTTTTTCTTTACTCTGCTGTTTCTTCATAAAATTTCCGCTCCATATTTGTTGCTTTGCGGCAGCTTATGATGCGAATTAGAACTTCTTTCCCCGCCTCTTGTTCTGTATGCACAACCAACAAGGTTCGACTATGACCGGAACTGCCTATACTGATATATCGTTCTTCGATTTCTGAATGCAACTCATCGGGATATGTCAGGAGCAACGGATCATTAAAAACGGTCTTGGCCTCCTCAAAACTGACATAATGTTTTGTCAGATTGCTTTGGGCTTTCTGTTTATCCCATTCAAAAACGAGTTTCATAAGAATAGCCTATAATCGGATCAATGCCCCATTTATTCAGCCTAATCTTAAAGGGGAGATTCTGAAGATATGGATTCGCTATGACGCTTGCCCAGTTCATGGTTTTCTGTTTTTATCGTTATTTAACCCGTGCATGAGGGATATTCGGACTGGAGGGATCGACAGTTACCTCTCTTCGGGCCGGGCATACGATCAGATCCATATCTTCCATAGGCAGTGCACCGAGCAAGACTTCATCTCCTAAAACCAATGCCCCGACAAAACACATTCTTTTGCCAAAAGTAATCCGTACAGGCCCGACATAAGGAACATTCATGCTGCGACCGTCTGCCACTGAAACCTCACGTATGGACTCTGATTCGAGCTTGAGCTGCAATGCAATGTGTTCAGGGATACAGAGCATCAGTGCCCCGGTATCAGCCAAAGCCTTTACCTGGATAGGTTCCAGGTCAGGTTCTCTCGGGTTAGTGAGAGTAATTTCAGCAAATACGTGTCCCATTGAATTACCTTTTAGGCTTTATCCATTCAAGTTCATGAAGCGTATCAGCCGTCAAATAACTCTCTTTGCATTGAGAACAATAAATAGCTGGAATATTTTCAATGACAATAAGACGTTCCTGTTTTTCATAACTTCGAGTTACATAACGAATCTTTGGGCTATCTTTTCCGCAAATATCACAAGTCATTTTTCTGTCCGCTCGCAATTGTCGGCTAAATATTCTTTAATATTTTTATTGATCTCAGTTGCGATTTTGAAGAATTCTTCAGCAATTTCTTTTGATGGCTTGCCATCTGGCAGGAAACCCATATCCATCGGATAACGGGAATCAATGTACAGCTCGTTGATTTGATCAAAAAGTTCCTGGTCAACAGAGAGTTCGATATAATTTTCTATTTTTCCTCGAAGAGTTATAATATTATGAATTTTCGGCACAGCTCCTTCTTTTTCTTCCAAGACAGCCTTGATGCTTTTTTCTATCGCCTGCTGGGAATGAAAGGCGACCATGTTGGTCAGATGCTCATTACCAATAATTTCCTGTATAAGCATCAGATCGTCTCCGGCAGAATTCAGCCAGTATTCAGTCTGTTTTTTCATACAGTATTTTTCCGGTCTTCTTTATTTCATTGCAGAATGAGTTTTCACTTTTCAGGACAACCTCGTACTCTCCTCTCGTATATACCAGCAAATCAATAGGTATTTCTTTGCTTAAATTGTAAATTTTTCTGCGAACCAATAATTTGTTTCGCATTTTCTCGCCATAATTTTTTGCTATGCCCAAAGAATTCAGCACGACAAGTAAATCAAGGTCGCTGTCTTCTGAATAAGCATCTGTAGCATACGATCCGAACAAAATAATTTTATAGGGATCTGCCTTTTTAATATTTTTTACGATTTCAGGAAGGTATTCTCTTTTGTCTTCCATGTGTGTTACTAAAATAACAATAGATTATAACAATCTACACCACCGTCATAAACACGGCAGTGTAGACAAATTCAACCATCAACAGGCGTACTTAATCCCCAGCCGCTCTGCCGCATCCGCATCATCAATGGTGAGCGCATCGGACATGCCGATAGGCAGGCTCTGCGAACGTCCAAGCGGGGCCATAATCTTCTTCATCTCTGTTTGGATAGAAGAAAAGGTATCAGCAACCCGCTGGGCCACATCATCAGGGTCCAGCCGCCGGAACAGTTTCTCATTCTGGCTGGTAATACCCTTGGGACAAATACCCACATTACAGACATTGCAGCGGCCCAGCTCATTGCCGAGGCAGCCAGCACAGGCCTGCATGATGTATTTACCGATATGAACACCGGAGGCACCGAGCATGATCAGGGCCATACCGTTCTGGGTCACATTGCCGTTCTTGCCCACACCGCCAGCGGCAAAGATCGGGATTTCGTTCTGGCGACCCTGGGCGACCAGCTCCTGATAGCATTCACGCAGGTTGGAGGCGATGGGATAGCCTGTCGCATCCATAGAAACATTGTAGGCCGCACCGGTTCCGCCGTCAATACCGTCGATCAGCAGGCCAGAGGCGTAAGGATTACGCACCAGGTTGTTGAGCACGGACTTGGCCGAAGTGGACCCGGAAATCTTGGGATACACCGGAACCCGAAAATTAAAAGCCATGGATAGGGTCTGGATCATCTTCATAACACTCTCTTCAATAGAGTAGAGTGTCTGATGCACCGGCGGCGAAGGCAGGTCAACGCCTTCCGGTACCCCGCGCAGGCGGGCGATGAGTTTGGAGACCTTGAACCACATCAGCAGACCGCCGTCACCGGGCTTGGCTCCTTGGCCGTACTTGATCTCAATGGCTGCGGGATCACATTGCATCTCCGGGATAGCGCGGATGATCTCATCCCAGCCAAAATAACCGGAAGCGATCTGGAGGATGATGTACTTGAGAAAAGGGCTTTTCAGCACCCAAGGCGGACAACCGCCTTCGCCTGTGGCCATAACCACGGGAATTCCCAGAACCTCATTACAATAGGCCACACCCTGAAGCAGACCAAGCCACATATTAGGGGACAAACCACCAAAGGACATGGAACCGATCACAAAGGGAAAGATCTCCCGTGTAGGCGGAATCCATTCACCAGCGGCCTTGCGGCGGATGTATTCTTCCGGTGGCAAAACCCGACCGAGAATGGTGTTGGTGTTGAACTCGTGCCGGCCTGCATCCAATGCCGGATCAGTGAGCATGGAGATTCTACCAAAGGAAAGACGATCCAGGATGGTTTTTCCCGGAGCATTACGGCGACCACCGCGTTTCCAGGAATCACCTTTCTGATCCATATGAAAACGAGAACGATGCTCATTGGGATTGGGCACCGGACCAATGGCCTCGTTGGGGCAGACAGAGGAGCACATGCCGCAGCCGATGCACATCTTGTCTACTTCGGTATTCTGGCGAATGCCAACAAAATGACGGTACTCGTTACCGCGCTTCTTTTTCAGGATATCCAGCTTGGGGACTCTCTGCCTGCGGTAGGTCAGATAGATAGCCTGTTTGGGACAGACTGCTGTGCATTGCCCACACAGGGTGCAACGATCCTCACGGTGTTCTATAATCCACGGCAGATCGCTGAATGTCAGGCTGCTTGGCTGAGTGTAAACTGATCGAACTGAGACCATATCTGAAGTTCCTTTCTTTCGGGTGGAATAATGACTGTATGTTCACGCATGGGCTGAAAATCCAAGGTAGGATCGCGATCCGGAACCAAGGCTTCGACGCCGCACATCTCTGAGGCAATGGCCCAGGCACCGGGACGACCGCCCACCGTGGCAGGACGGAGTTTTTTCGCATCCATAGCCAACATGCAGGTTTCATCAGGCAGGGTGCCGATCACCGCATTAGGGCCGTCAATGATCAG
The DNA here is from genome assembly GCA_011389815.1 of Desulfobulbaceae bacterium. Classification (GTDB taxonomy): domain Bacteria; phylum Desulfobacterota; class Desulfobulbia; order Desulfobulbales; family Desulfobulbaceae; genus Electrothrix. The sequence continues at coordinate 33,008 of JAABTP010000020.1, forward strand.
GCGGCGGCAGGATGTGCGCAGGCCCTTGAGGAAATCCCCCTGGGGATGGGCATCCAGTTCCTCGCTTTTCAACGGAGTGATCACATGCTTATAGGCCGCCAGAGGCAGGTCAAGCTTTTTCGTCACATAATGGAGGATATGAGCAAAGACCTCGGAGTCAGACTGATAGCCCATATAACCGGGGATATTCTTGCCTTCCAGCCATTCCTTGATCGGGATAAAGGCGGTGTTTTCGCCGTTGGTCATGGTGGCGATACCTTGTATAAAGAAGGGATGACAGGCGTACAGGTTGATCCCGTAATTGGTGTTCTGTCGCCCCTGGGCCATAACCACTCGGGCCTTGATCCGGTCATCGTTCAACCCCAGAGCATCACCGACCTCCAAGGGCCAACCCACTTCCTTAATGGTCACCACATCAGGCCAAAAAGAAAAGACGGTCAAATCATTGCCGTGCTCTTCTCCATTCCTGCGAAGAAAAAGACGGGTCTGCATAAGCCGCTCTTCCAGTTCCTTCTCGGTCAGCCCTTCTGGTTTTTTATACACCCGGACAATGTACTGATAACGATCCTTGGACTCAATAAGATCTGCATTGACCTTAAAGCGGTGGTCATAGTCCTGCTCAAACCCACGCTCTTCCATGAGCCGTTGCAGGCGCCGGACAGCGGCCTCAGTATGGGCGATACCGGACAGGATGACCTGCTCTTCCTTTTTATATTTATAATCCTCAAAACTGACACCGCGCAGCAACAGTCCGAGACCGCTACCGTCATATCCCTCCTGCATGGCTTCCATGCCGTTCAGCACCTCATACGGTGAAAAGGGTATATCTGCGGTTTTCAGGGCTAATCGACACATAAAATGACTCCCGGAAATTCTCTCATGCTCGTTTCTTTCAATAGGAAATTGCACCGAGTTTCATGGTAAAATTTTCGTAAATTTCACCATCGGCACAAAAAAAATACTTGACAATACAAAAAAAGATGCGATTTGTCAAACGGAAAGAGAGCGACTGCTCTGTGGCCGCTTTCAAGGCATCTCCAGCCGATTGCCTGTTATTATGGGCTTCATCAGTTTGTCTTTCTTCTCATCATGACATACAATACCACAACGTAGAAAAAGTCGTTAAGGTGCTAAAAAACGGAGGAGCACATCATGGCGGATACTCAAAAACAGCAAGATCGCGGACTGAAGCGTAAAAATGATTCTTCGAGCAACGACAAGTCCTCGAAATTTCAACGCAGCTTCGCCGTTGTTATCGGGATAGACAAGTATATCAACAGCATTCCTCCCCTGAGCACGGCAGTCAACGACGCCCAAGGACTGACCGATATATTGAAAGGAGAAGAGCACGGCTACGAGGTGATATTGCTCACCGATGAAGAGGCCACATTGTCACGCCTTGAGAAGCTGTTCTGCGAGAAACTTCCCGAGAAAATCGGCAAAGATGACCGCCTGCTGGTCTACTTTGCCGGGCACGGGGTCGCGACAGACGGAGATGACGGCCCGGCAGGTTTTCTGATTCCCCAGGACGCCAAGCGGGAAGCCAGTTCACCTTTTTTCCCATGACCGAGCTGCATGAGGCATTAGAAGCGTTGCCCTGCCGACATATGCTGGCGATTCTTGACTGCTGCTTTGCCGGAGCCTTCCGCTGGTCCAGCAAGCGCGACTTTCAGCCCTTACCTCCTGTCATCTATAAAGAACGTTATGACCGCTTTATCCGCGATGCGGCCTGGCAGGTGATCACCTCTGCGTCCTATGATCAGAAAGCTCTGGATATCCTCTCCGGCACTATGCGCGGTGAACAAGATGCCCGACAGGGGCAACAGCATTCGCCCTTTGCCCTGGCTCTGTTCGATGCCCTGGGCGGTGCAGCTGATACCACCCCGAAAGACGGCGACGGCGTTATCACTGCCACAGAACTCTATCTCTATCTCCGGGATGAGGTTGAAGTACCCGCTGAAGAGCTGGCCGCTCACCGGCAGACACCCGGACTCTGGCCCCTCAACCGGCATGAACACGGTGAGTTCATCTTTCTGGTGCCGGGACATGAACTCAACCTGCCGCCAGCTCCTGATCTGACCGAAAAAAACAACCCTTACAAAGGGCTGTCTCCGTATGAGAAAGGTGACAGCGAGCTGTTCTTCGGGCGCACCGACTTGGTTAAAAAACTGAAACGGCGGGTCGCAAAGCTGCCGTTCACTGTGGTGTTAGGGGCTTCCGGTACGGGCAAGTCCAGCCTGGTCAAGGCGGGTCTGCTGCCTGCGTTGGAGCATGGTGCAAATAAAGAAAAGCAATCAGCGGAAGAGAACGATGCCTCTCAACCTTCATCCTGGTTCATTCTGGAAAGGGTGACGGAGAAGGACGGGAAAAAGAAAAAAGAAGTTATGCGACCCGGTGCAAATCCGCTGGCGACTCTGCGCAGCCTGCTCATAAATGATCTGCCAGGTGTGCGACCGGAACGAAAGGGAGGAGCCACGCCAGCCGGAATGATCGGGCAATGGCGCAAAAAAAATCCAGGGCTAAAACTGCTGCTGGTCATTGACCAGTTCGAAGAACTCATCACCCTGTGCCGTGAAGAGCAGGCACGGAAAGACTTCATTCGTGAGCTGAGGCAGGCTTTGGATGAGCACAGCAAGGTGCTGCGCATTGTCCTCACTCTGCGTTCTGATTTTGAAGCCCAAATTTCCCAGAATTATCTCAAGGAATGCTGGCGGCAGAATTACCGCTTTGTCGTGCCGCCCATGACCCAGGACGAACTGCGGGAGGTCATCGAAGAACCCGCCTCGCTGCGAGTGCTCTATTTTGAACCGCGCAACTTAGTTGATGACCTGATCAACGAGGTCGTTCAGACCCCCGGTTCTCTGCCCCTGCTTTCCTTCACCCTCAGTGAACTGTATCGCCGTTATGTGAAACGGCAGAAGGATGTGAAACAGCAGGACGGCAACCGTGCTCTGACGAAAGCTGATTATGAAAAGATGGGCGGCATCATCGGTTCGCTACGCAGTCGTATTGAACAGAAGTATAACGAGCTTGATGTCGCTCAGAAAAAAACTTTGCGCCGCATCCTGCTCCGTATGGTTGCCTTTGAGGGCGGCGAGCTGACCCGAAGACAGGCTCCAGAGTGGGAGTTCACTTACCCTAGTGTGAAAGAAACCAAGGAGGTAAAGGAGCTTCTCAAAGGACTCACCAAAAACCGCCTTATTGTTGTTGATGAACGTAACGATGCCAAAGGAAAGGCTGAACCTTACTATGAAGCGGTTCATGACTCCCTGATTGTCGCCTGGGACAAGATGTTCGAGTGGCGGGACAATGAGGCCGAGAAGATGTTGCTGCACAGGCAGCTGACACGGGCGGCGGGGGATTGGAAGCGCGGCGAGAATGAAAAAGAGCGGAAGGCACTGCTTTGGGATAATAGCCCGAGGCTGTTGCGGGTGCAGGAGTTTCTTGAGCAAGAGGATTCCGGCGACATGGGTGACGGCACGAAGGTTGAGAGGAAGCAGCGGAGTTTTCGATTATTGAGGCAATTCTACAAAAATCTGTTTCCTTCGTTTGCGCCTCTTGATCAGCATGTCTGGTTGAATCGGGTTGAGACGGACTTTGTGAGGCGGAGTGTTGAGAGGAAGCGGAATTGGACACGGGGAGTTTCTGTATTCATATCGGTTATTATTGTGACCCTGATAGCTGCTTGGTGGATAACAAATGATGCACGTATAGAAGCGAAAAATCAACAAGGACGTGCTGAAACTGCGCGTGATGAGGCAGACAAGGAAAGGAAAAATGCTGTCTCGGCATTGAACAAAGCCAATAACAATATCGGGTTGGCTTTGAATGAAAAGGGAAAAGACGCTGAAGATAGACGATGTAATGCTTTTACACATTTCTATTCACTCCATGCCTTAACAAAAATTTCCAAAGAAAAAGAAGAGGCATATGGAGAAGCTTTATTGCGTGCCTTGGGCAATCCAGTACAGCTACCGGTGGTTACGATTGCTATAAATTCATCGCATGATTTATGGATACAATACTTAGAAGATACGGCTCCAATTTTCCTGCCTGATGACCGTACCTTGGCCACAGATACAGGATTCTGGGATGCGGTCACGGGAAAAGTTGTCAATGCTGACGATGAGACTCACGCCTTCTGGGATATGATCGTTGAGCTAAGATCAAGAAAAGAACCTTGGGATTCACTAGGTCTCCTACCTGAAAAATCAGCAACTATGCTTAAACGATCATTGGAAGCAGATAGAGTGGGAGCGGCACCTTTAGTGAACATGGCCCTTTCACCTGATAATCGCATTCTCGCAGCAGGTTATTACGACGGTTATTCGTCCGCTTGGGATGTACTCAATGGCAGACGCTTACTGGCCAGCAAAAAATTTGGAAGAAGCATTGCCTTTTCACCGGACGGAAATGTCTTGGCTACAGGCCCTATTCTTTGGGACATCACCACAAGCAATCGGCTGTTGGAACTGAATTTAGCTGGATACAAGACAACTTTTTCTCACGATGGACTTACCCTTGTAACGTCATCAAACGACACTGCCTACCTATGGGATATTTCTGCATATAACCGACAGATCGCCGTCCTGAAAGATAATCTTGCAACCAGCATGACGTTTTCATTCGATGGTCGTATGTTAGCCACAGGGTCCGGTGGCAATACTATTCATCTCTGGGATACTGCCACAGGAAAATCCTTTAAGACACAGACTGTAGATAATCATGTAGAAACCTTATCTTTTTCACCTACTGATTACATTCTTGCCGCTGCCATTTCTGACAATACTGTTGTTCTTTTGGATGTATCTACAGGTAATTTATTAAGAATCCTTCATGTGGAGAAAACGTCTGACCAAGTGGAGACCGGGAACGAACTCGACGTGAAAAGCATGGTCTTTTCTCCTGATGGTCATATGATAGCTACAGGCTTATCGAATGGTATAGTTGTCATATGGAATACCGTTATGGGCAACCGTTTAATGACATTGACTTTAGGACAAGGAAACAAAACAGAGGAGGACGTAAGAGAGGTGATCAGTGTTGCTTTTTCACCTGATGGAAATACACTGGCTATAGGCTCAAGTAACGGAGATATATTTTTTTGGGATATAGCCACTGGTAAACTTTTACGAAATGTGACTTGGGAGGAAAAGGATGAATGGAACGAAGCACGTCAGCTTAAGATAAACGACATGGCTTTTTCTTCCGATGGTCACACTTTGACCACAGTTTCTTATATGACCTGCACTGATAGCAATATTGCCACTTGGGATGTGGCTACAGGCAGACTCCTTAGAGAAATAACGTTAGATGAGACTCTAGAGAATACAGGTTTGACCGGAGTAGCCAGTATTGCTTTTTCGCCTAACACTCGCACCATAGCCACAGGTTCATGTATAAACAACGCGAACCTCTGGGATACAGCTACAGGTAACCTCCTGCTTTCTCTGGACTCGTCTCTGTTTTTAGAAATCGGCGGGGATGGAGGAGAACCCGTTATGGAACGTGTTGTTTTTTCCCCTGATGGTCGCACGTTAGCCACAAGTTCGGGGAACGGTGTGACCACACTATGGGATCTGGAAAATAACCTCAACAAGTGGTCTGGTATCTCTCTTGATAAGAATGGCGAGTACAAAATAAATAGTGAGCTGCCCTACAAATTAGAGGGAAGTAATCTTGTTCCAGAGCCAGAAAGCGATCTATATAAAAGCCCTGCCCACTGGAGTCGCCACCATCCCTTCCACTGGCTTCAAAAAGCCGAAAAGGGCGACAACAATGCCATGCTGCAAATCGGCATCATCTACGACCGCAATAACGACATCACCCGCGCCCTGCGCTGGTACAAAAAAGCGATTCAAGCGGGTAATGAGCGAGCCAAAGAGCAACAAAACCGTCTTGTACGCTGGATGCAAAGCCAAGAAAACCGCAATACCGTCCCCGGACCGTTCATGAAATCCCTTTGCGCAGCACGAGCCGAGTTTGGCTTGCCTAATAACGCCCTAAAGTTTTGTGAGTAGATTTTAAAAATCAGGGAGAGGGCAGAACAACCTCCGCCCTCTCCTGAGTTGAGATCAAAGCCCCATCTCTCACCACTCCACCTTCCCCAAAGCCCGCAACCCAGCCTCAGAAACAAAATAATTCATATGATGACAATCCACCACTTCCTTCACCGGCACAGGCTGCCGCGCATCCGCGCCCTGACTGAACAAGGGGTACTGCTGGATTATTGGCAAGTTATGTGCTATGATGAAAAATGATTGAAAAGAAGACGATAAAAATGCAGACAACGAGGTCATTATGGCGCAACTTAATCTTACCGAAGCAAAAACACATTTTTTCGAGATGATTCAAAAGGCCCTCCTCGGCGAAGAAATGATCATCACCGACGAACACCGACCGTTGGTAAAAATTGTTCCCCTGTCAGCACCCGAAAGCAGGAGAAAACCGGGGTCCGGCACCGGTCAGTTGCTCTATATGGCGGACGACTTTGATGCCCCTCTTGAAGATTTCGAGGAGTATCAATGAAAAAGCTCCTGCTTGATACCCATACCTTTCTCTGGTGGGTGGAGAATTCTCCGCAACTTTCCGACAATGCTCTCAATATAATACAGGATATTGAAAATGAATGTTTTCTCAGCCTTGTCAGCAGTTGGGAAATGTCGATCAAGGCCGGTATCGGCAAGCTGAAGCTCACCTGCTCTGTTCAGGAATATGTCCCGCAGCATCTGGCGGCAAATCAGTTCAGGCAGCTGGACATATCCTTCCGCCACGTAACCGGAGTGGAGTCGCTGGAACTCCATCATCGGGATCCTTTTGACCGACTTCTTGCCGCTCAGGCCCTTGAAGATAATCTGATCCTTGTTTCAGCGGATCGTATTTTCGACCGCTACGGGGTGGAGCGAGTCTGGTAGCGGCGTCTCTGACTCCTGACCGGAATGAACAACGACAGCCCATCCCGGTGTCTTTCTCTCAAGGCTGTTTCCCGATGTTCAGCTCTTCTCTCACCACTCCACCTTACCCAATGCCCGCAACCCGGCCTCAGAAACAAAATAATTCATATGATGGCAATCCACCACCTCCTTCACCGGCACAGGCTGTCGCACATCAGGCACCCCCTGAATACTGTCTAAGGCCACCGCAATATCATGCCCGGCATCATCATACATAGCCTCAAACAACCTTCCTTTACCCACCTTAGCTATCAACTTCGCCATCAGCCCGTCATTTTGAGTATCATAGCGGCGGACATCCCCGGCCAGGACGGTATAAGGAATCCCCGGATCATCCCCGGCATTCAGCTTCTGAATAAACTCGGAACCCGGATTCATCTGCTCCAAAGTTGGCGTGACCTTCTTCGAGCGTCCGAGCACGGTCAATAATCCTGCGCCGAACGGCGCAAAAGGAACAAAAAAGTTCATGGCCCAGGTTGTTAGCACACCGGTCAGATTGCGTGCCGAGCCAATTTTGCCAAATGGTGAACCGACATTGGGGGTGCCGCACATCACCAGATGATCGACCATCTTATTGCCTGCCTCATTCTCAATAAAGAAACGGGAAACCAACCCTCCCATAGAATGAACGAGCAGGGTCAGCCGCTTATCATCCTGCTCGTGCAGACCGACATCATGCAACTGCATCTTCATTTTTAGAGCCGTTTGCTCAATTTTGGTGCTCAGGTTCTCATAATCATAAGTCAGCACTAAGTCGAATTTCTTATCAAGAGATGTTCCGCCCACATCTTTGGCCTGCATCAGGCCCTGGGCAATACCTTCGGTATCGCCGATGATACCGTGAACCAGCAGAAGAACATTATTCGCTGCCGCAACCTTGTCAGCCACGCCCTCCCGATGCCGAACAACTGAACCGTCGTTACGAAATTCAACCCAACGGAGCAGATTTACATTATCCTTCTTCAGATAGGTCTTGAAAAAGTAGAGTTTCAGGGCCTTGCCAAGACTGCGGCAATGATCTGGGATGCCCTCCGGGATATGGTCAATATGGATCAGGGTTTTCCCGTCAGCATCCTTTTCCGGTTCTCCGGCCAGCAGGATATGTTCACCGTCAAAGGTCAGGGGCAGGATGTACTCTTCCTCAGCCAGTCCGAAATCCAGCTCAATTTCCAGAGGATCATTTTTAAGCTCTTCATCCCCCTTAATATTGTTCAATTCCAGGATACTTTCCGTCCCGCCTCGCATGTTTGAATCCCTTGAAAAACTCAGTAGCTCTAGTCCCTGCCGCTCAAGAGCCCTATAGAAATCAGAATCACTGCCTGCACTCCGGCTGCCGGGATGCACTCCGCTGAGGCTGACATCAGCCTGTAACGAGGAATGCCCCTTGATGGTAATTTTCTGCGGTCTGACATTCTCCCCTGGACTGGGACCGACAGATCGGGTGGCCCTGGCAGGCTGTGTTTCCGGTTGTGTAGCATGTCTGCCATCACGGGCTACGTCGCGACCAGCAGTAGGTTGAACAGGTTGTCCTGTAGATACAGATATCTTTTGGTCAACAACGGTGAAATCTTCAGTGCTCACCTGGGCAAGCTGCCGCACTAGGGTAACGCGGATGGTCTTGGTAAACCACTCGTTTGTATATTTCTTCCGCTCCTTGCTTTTGCCTAGCCCTTTAAATGCACCCTTTTGGACATTACCGATCTTTATTCCCTCCTGCTCCAAGAGGAAACCATCAATCTTTTCAGTGCTAACAATCAATTGAAAAACATGGCTTGCCTGGTCGCCTTCCTCCTCATCCAGAGTTAATGTATCGTCCTCCATGACAAATTCAAACGTAACCGTTCACCCCCCTCATTCCACACAAAAAAAGATTGGACAAAAAAAGAAGATCACGATAGTTTAAGGGTCAC
>JAABTP010000209.1 GCA_011389815.1 Desulfobulbaceae bacterium
GACCCTTAAACTATCGTGATCTTCTTTTTTTGTCCAATCTTTTTTTGTGTGGAATGAGGGGGGTGAACGGTTACACAGTAACTGGTTGAATTTTTCCAGCTGTTCCTTAGTTGTCAGGTTTTCTAACTGATCAAAGAAGACAATCAAGGGACGATCGCCATAATGATCCAGAATAAGATCCAGAGAAAGGAGTATTTGGTGGGCCTCATCTTCCAGGGCCTCTGGAGTTTGCTTGGAACGGTAATCCTCAACCTCAAGGATTGTGCAATCCTCCTGATCAATAGCCTTGCCCATGAGCCATCGGCGAGCAGCACTCCGTTTTTCCTCATAAAAAAAGTATTGCAGAAGCACATGGAGAAACGATGCATTCAGTTCATCATGGCTTTCCTTGAGGAATTTTTTTGTGAAGCGACATACTGCTTCTCGGGTTTTGGGCTTCATTTGTAACTTAAGGGCCTGTACCGGGTCTTCCTGGCATTTTTTGGCGATACTATCCACTTTCTTGTCAGAAGAACGTCGGGCTGTCTCAATCAGTACATGGGTCAGTATCTTTCCGCAAACATATTCAATCTGACTGTATTCATCCCTTACAAAGGATTTGCTGTTCAGATTACTGACGATTTCTTTGAGCAGGTAACGAAAACCACGATTGGGATCAATGAAAGGTCGGATATAGGCAAAGGAAAAAGCGGGCTTGCCCTTGGAACCAGCACGAATCAACCGTCCGATCATATGGGTTTTACCGCTGCCGGTTTCACCGAGGACTGCTGCGGCACGCGGGGTTCCTGGATTTTTCTGCTTTTGTTCTATCAGTTGCATAATGGAGCGGGTGACAGTTTGATCCACTCCTTCTACGTCTGGATATTCATTTTCCCTTGGATCACCAGCAGCACTGAAGGAGAAGGGATTATTTTCCTGGAGGCGTTCCCGAATAGCTGGATCAACTTGCATAATCATCTCCACGTCACTGTAATATATAGGTCGCCGTATTCATCCTGAAACGAATCCTGCACTTCTTCACGGGTTAACTTGCCTGGGTTTCCCATATTCAGGGTGATATGCTCTTCGTTGGCCAAGGTTTTCAGCAGATTGTCAAATTCTTCTCTTGGCAGGCCGAGATGCTGGCGGATTTTAAATATTTTAACGAAATGACTGCCAGGATTTGCATGGTCATAGGCGGCCTTGAAGGCTTGCACTGGATCGTCCCCGCCAATGTTGCCAGGATTGCTGCTGGTGGATGCTGACTCGGCAGGCTGACTTTGTTGCTCATCAAGATGGAAATGCAGCTCAATGGAACGAAGTTGGATCTTTTGCTTTGGTTGTATCTGGAGTGTAACCGTTCCCTGCTCAACCAGCTTATTGGCTTCCTTGATCAAATCCTCCTGTTTCAAAGGAAAGGCATTCGCTATCTCACCAATGGTTTTTCCTGAAGTCTGTACAATGTACTCCAACAAAGCATCTTGTGGAGGTTTGTTTACGATGAAATAACTACTTCCTTTTTTGAGAGTACTATATGGAGACCTAAGAGTCCCCAATGCATCAAGAACCTGTGTCTGATTAGAGCGTTTTGTAAGCTTTAATTGGGATCTCTCATCAGGAGTGAAGAGATCCCGCATTTCGCGCACTCGAAAAAATCCCTTTTCTGATCGGTGAAAAAACGATTTTAATATATCACTGCTTGTATTGGCTTTATTGTTCGGCATGTTGCAGTTCTCTCCTTGAGGATTTACCCGGTTGGTAAGGGATTATTCGTTAAGGCTTTCGTTGATGTACAAGGGACGGCAGCAATCCCCTGAATCAGCTGATTTCGTGCTCGCTATGTCAAATTGGTAAGCTTAGATTATGTAGAGGGGATTATCAAGTTTTTAATGTATATTGAGCGGTTGAAAGTTGTGGAAAAAGGGTTTGAAGATAGTAAATTTCGTTGTGGCGCAAGGAAAATCTAAGAATTTGTCTTTTGCGATATCACAAATACCGGTATTGGTCGGGTGAGCAACCGGTCTTTGTTACCTTGCTGGAGTTGGGAGCATCAGGGCGGCAATGGCAGGAGATCAAAAAGGGCGTTGCGGGAATGCCATCTCCATTATCCTCCTGCAAATCAAGAGCAGATACCTCTCTCGTGCAATGGTGGATCAGCCGTCCTGCTTTGAATCCAGATCTGCATCCAGCTCCAAATGCTCAACCAATGGCCGGGAAATTCCTTGATCAGAAAACATGACCATGCTACCATAGTCATAATATAAAAACAAGAAGGAGCCAAACCATGCCGGAAACTGTTTCCAAATCACGCTTTAAACCTCAAGCCCTCAAATATTTCCGAGAAATACAGGAAAAAGGCCAGGAGCTGATCATCACGGATCACGGGAAACCAGTCCTGAAGATATCCCCGTTCCAGAACAAACCACAGACCGTGTTGGCAGAACTGCGTAATTCTGTGCTCCGTTATGACGATCCTCTGGAACCGGTGGCTCTGGATGACTGGGACGTATTGAAAAAATGATTATTCTGGACACCCATGCCTGGATCTGGTGGATCAGCAATCCGGAAAAACTTGGAGTTGGTGCCGCTGCTGCCATAGAGCAGGCAATGCAGGAAAATACCATTCTCCTTTCCTCCATCTCCACCTGGGAAATTGCCCTGCTTGTTGCCAAAGGAAGACTGACGCTGTCCATAAATGTACGGGACTGGATTCGCAAAACCGAAAGCCTCCCCTTTATCCGCTTTATACCGATGGACAATACCATCGCTCTTCGCTCTGTTGACCTGCCCGGAGCATTTCATGCCGACCCGGCAGACCGGATTATTGTGGCCACAGCACTTTCCACAGGTATGCCCTTGGTAACCAAGGACGAAAAAATCCGAGCTTGCTCCTTTGTTCAGACGACATGGGATTGATCGCAGAGCATTTTCAATTCAGCGAGGTGCGTATTGACCTATGGACGCCACAGTTTGCTTACGCCTCCTGCGCCCTCTACTTTACAATCCGCACCAACTGGCTTTGTTCCTCGGTCAAGCCCAGTACTTTTTCAGGATTTCGCGCGGTCTGGTACCCAAAAAGGCGGGGCGTTACGGGAATGCCATCCAGTGCTACTCCTGATCATCCTTCACAAACAATGGAATAGAATAATTCCCTCCAAAGGCCTTGAAGATATTATTGATGCCCTCATAATCCGATGCATACATATCCTCCCGACTCTGGACAACTTCCTTAACCTCCTCAGTAAAGCCACCAGTGGAAATCAGCCAGAAACGAACCTCCGGCACAGGCGCCCCTTCTTCAGCCTGTTGCTGGCGAAAGATCTCTGCCGCAGCCTCCAACTTGTTGACCTGAGCAATCCCCATAGCCTGGCGGGTATACTTACATTCGCAAAGCCACACCCGTTCCTCACCCGCTTCTTTCCCCAGCACATCAATCTGATAGGCAGGAGTTGCCGAAGCTTTGACGGTCTGGGTTCTGACGTACTGAAACAACGGGACTTCCACCTTTTCTTCTTTCTCTGCCTTACCTGCTCTGGCGGCGAACCAGGCAGCTGGTAGTTTCTCATAATTGAATTTGAGCATAGATACCTCAGCCATCATTTTCAGGGTAACCGTTCACCCCCCTCATTCCACACAAAAAAAGATTGGACAAAAAAAGAAGATCACGATAGTTTAAGGGTCAC
>JAABTP010000210.1 GCA_011389815.1 Desulfobulbaceae bacterium
ATTTGAAAGAGGAGCAAGGCCCCAAAAAGGACTTTTTTTCGTGTTTTGAGCACAAATCCTACGAACTTGGGTTAACCCTCTCCTCCCGCGAAGAGACGAACCGACGCTTCCTTCAGGCATTTGAGGGCGAATCGCAAGGAAACCTGCTGACCTTTGACTCGCCCTCCCTCCTCTTTACTCTGCTGACTGCCGAGCGATGGGATTTGCTCAAAATGATGACCCGTGCCGGAGCAATAACGGTACGGGAAGCGGCAAAAAGGGTGGAGAAGGACATCCAGATCGTGCAGGATGATGTGGACGCGCTGTTACAGGCGGGCATTCTCCGAAACAACAACGATGATGAGATAGAGTTTCCCTTTGATGCCGTGCATGTGGATTTTATGTTCAAGGTGGCGTAGTATAATTACACATTCCGATCTACTTATTTTCCCCATAGCTTGAGGAGGATTCCCATGACACTTACCGAGGTTATACCGCTTATTGATGCGCTTCCCCGTGCAGACAAGTTTGAACTGATGCGATTTATTTTGTCAAAGCTCTCAAAGGAAGAAGACACGGCTTCAATACCTCATGGTGCGCCTGCTGCCCAGAAAAAGGATGTCCTGCGAGCCTTGCCTTTACTCCGGTACCTGCCTGATATCTGTCAAGGCAGGCACTCTGTCAGGGTTGTACCAAGGAAACATCACAGCCCGGCCTCCCGGCACGCCTCTGTCACAACCATATTCCGGTTGCCCTGGATCTGCTCAATCAAGCGGGCACGTTCGCATTCCCAACGGTCCACCGGGTCCATCCGGTTCCAGGACTCAAAGAGCTTGACGTTCTTGCCGGAGATCACTCCGCGCTGGTAGGCCGCCTCCATGTACATATAGGTGCGGGCAATGTCGCCGAACTTGTCATCCGGCGGCTCGGCCTTCTGGTCTTCAATCTCCATATTACACTGGCCGTACTCACGGATTTCGCCCTGCAGCATGGCATAGCTGTAGTTGCTGCGATCACCGTTAACCTCACCTATGGCCGGGACCAAGTTGTACATATCCGCCTGCATCAACTTAAACTGCGGGCTGGTCTTGGATGCACATCTCCGGCCCGCATACGGCTCGCCCTTGCTGTCCAGGCAGTCTGGATGGCCGTTTCGCCATTCTGCAAAGCTCTGGCCAAAGGCCTCTGCGGGTACAATATGTTCCCATTCCAAACGATTTGCTCTGGTCTCATTCATGCGAGGCTGAAAGCCGCTTGCGCTGTGATCAAGATTGAATTTTTCATCAAAGCTGCTGCCGCAGTAGAAAGTGGTGAAGTGTCCGGCCTTGACGTAGAGTTTTTTGAGCCGTGTCTTGGAGCTGGAAAAGGAGGTAATGGTGCTGTTGCCCTCTGTGGCAGGCAGGTTGGTGATAATCGAGTTGCTTTTGCCAGTACCGGTACGTGCAGGATAAAAAATGGCGTGGAGTTCAGGGGGAATATACTCCCGCAGGAACTCCGGCGTACTGCCTTTGAAGATCATAAATCCTCCGGCAACAAGGAGGATCAGCAGGGTGGTGATAATGCTTTTTATTGGACTGGTCTTCTTTCTTCGTCTGGCCATGCAGGATTCTCCTTATTGCATTTTTTTCGGTGCCCAGATGGTGAGGGCCTGATGGACGAAGCATACAGCATGCTGCCTGATATTGACAGGATTTGCTGGGCCTGTTGCCTTGTTTTGCTGGTGTTGAGATTCTCTGAGTAATATTCTTCTGAACTTCCTTTACCGGGCGGTTTTTGCGGCAGGTTCTCGTTTCATCATAACTTTGACAAACACGCTGACTGCTGATAACATACAAAGATATTACCTTTACTTCACCGCAGGGGCTGATGGCGACGATGAGGTTGAGTTTCCCTTTGATGCCGTGCATGTGAATTTTATGCTCAAGGCTGCCTGAAGGCAGATGATTTCCGTGGGAAAACAATGCTGCTATGGTTTTCTTTTCCAACACCACACCGTTCATCGTCCTCTCGTCTCACCAGCAATCTTGGCCTGCTGCCTAAGCTTTCAAAATGGATAATATGTCGAGTATAAAAATATGGCCGGTTGAGGAAATGGTTCGTGAGGACGAATTCACCGACCGGGTGGAACTCCTGCGTGAGATGGAGCAATGGATTGTGGCAATTCAACGCATGGCTGCACCAAGCACGGCCCTGATCGCGCCCCGAAGAATCGGCAAGACAGTCTTTCTGGATCGACTGGTCAACACGTTTTTTTTCAAACCTGCGTACAAGGTGGCTCCGTTCTACTTTAAAATGACCAGAGAGAAACGGACGCTCAGAAAATTTCTTCTGGAATATGCAACCACCTTTTATCGTCAGTATCTGGCATACTGTGAGCAGGATCCAATGCTTTTTCGCAATACAACGATTGATCTGGAGCAATTACTGAACCAGAAGGCAGATTCCGCAGCTGGTCGCCTGGCTTTGGAACGTGTAGCGAGTTTTCTTGATCGCTACAACCGGGGTAATGATGAAAATGCGCTTCATCATTGGGATTCCTTTATCCGGGAGCCAGAGGAAATGGCCTCATTCACCGATACACGGGTAGCGGTCATCATTGATGAGTTCCAGGATATGCAGGTTTGTATTTACGATATGCCCGAGGAACTTATGGACAGCAAGGACAGGTCGTCAGGACAGGGCGCCATCCGGCTCGCCAACACCTATGATCGGCAGGCCCAGAGCCGCAAGGCTCCCATGCTGGTGTCTGGTTCGGCAGTGACTATGGTGTTCAAGACAGTCATGGGTGGCCCTTTAGGCGGACGGTTTGGATGTAAATATATAAAACCATTTGCTGTGCCCGATGGAGCTGCGCTTCTGCGTACCTCTCTCAAATACTATACCATGCCAGAGCTGACAATCAGTCCGGAACTGGCAATGTATGCCAGCGCTCAGGTGGGAGGGCACCCCTATTATCTCTATTGTCTGGCAGTGTCTGCGTGTGAAGGAAAGAGTTTCACGAGCGAGCAAGCTATTAACCGAGTCATCCGCTATGAGATTGAAAACGGCAAGATCTACGGTTTCTGGAGGACCCACTTCGACAACAACCGGAACCTGATCAATCAGGATGATGACACAGAGCTGGATAAAAAAATCATCTACTATTTCACCCGCTATAATAATCAGCCCGTAGATACCAAGGCCATTGCTGATAAGCTGGGGGTGGGAAAAAGGGCAGTGGCCAAGAAGATTGAAAAGCTGTATGCCGCCGATCTGGTCTATCGGAGTGCCGAGAAGTTTTACTCCTTTAATGATATCTGCCTTATGCGCTTTATTAAGTTTGTCTATGAGCAGGATCTGGAAGGGGTGGACGAGGTTGACCTGAGCCAGCAGGGGCTGATCAACACCATGAAGGAAAAATTCCTGAAAAGTAACCGTTCAGACCCCTCTCATTTTTTTTACGCAGCAAGAGGCAGAGGAGGCACATCCAGCCCCTGGCGCCGA
>JAABTP010000211.1:0-1159 GCA_011389815.1 Desulfobulbaceae bacterium
CCGTTCCAGGTATAGCTGAAGGTACCATCGTCGGTAAGACTGCCGTCTTCATCATACGCCGGACTGGCCGCTGACCCGTTCGTGTCCACGGAGGTATACTGATTCAGATCATTTGCGCTGTAACCGACCGAGGTGGTCGTGTCGGTGTCGATCATGAGCAGCTCATCCGGTGCCGGAGGCAGAGCGGGATTCTCGAACACATCGCCGGTCATGGTCGCCGAGGTGCGGCGGCCTATGTTGTCATGGGTGTAGTCATACTGTGAAATTGTCGCGGTACTGTATTGATTCTGTACCGAGGTTCGCAGGTTGCGGTTCGGCTCAAAGGTATACGCAGTTGATGCGCCGGAGGCAAAGGATGCCGTCTGAAGGAGGTGAGATTGAGGGACACGGGCGTAGGTCACGCTGTCGGAGTGCGTGCCGACATTCCAGGAAACACCGTTAAAACGTCCGGTATTGTCGTAGCCGTAGGTGACGGCATAGCTGCTGTCGGTGCTGAAGCCGGTGTTTCTGCCGGGTACCCCGGTGGTTTCATAGGAACGGGTGAGGGTGCGGCTGATCAGCCCGGTGATGCTCTCGGTGTCCGGTTGGAGTTCGGGGGTATAGGCAAAAGTACGAGTCCCGACGGCATCGGTCACTGTACTGCGTTGGCCAGTTCGATTGTAGGTGAATCCGATATCCGGGGTGGTGTCGGAATAATCAATCCCGGTCAATTCACCGGTATTGGGATCGTAACTGTAGGTGGTTGTGATAGCCGGAGTTCTGGCCCAGGTACGGGTATGGAGTCTGCCGCCTTCCAGATAGGTGTATTGTGTACTCTTATTCTGCGCATCTTCTTTGGACTCCAGCAGGCCGGAAGCCTCGTGGTAATGCCAGCGGGTAATATCAGCCAGCCCGTCATTGGCTGACGGCCAGGTCGGGGAACCCCAGCCTTCGCCGCTACGCCAGCTGTGCATGGCATCCATTCTGCCGTACTGATCGTATTCATAGCGGACAGGCGTTGTTGCACCCCAGGTATGGGTGACCCGATCAAGGTCGTCGTAGAGAAAGTAGACCGTCCGGTTCTCCGCATCGGTCACTGAAGTTTTCCTGCCCGTGACCGGATCATAGCTGTACTCTGTCCGGTTGCCTGCCGCGTCTTCTGTATAATCAACCTGCCCCT
>JAABTP010000211.1:1256-3382 GCA_011389815.1 Desulfobulbaceae bacterium
AGTTTTCCTGCCCGTGACCGGATCATAGCTGTACTCTGTCCGGTTGCCTGCCGCGTCTTCTGTATAATCAACCTGCCCCTGGCTGTTGTAATGAGTGATACTCTGGCCGGTGCGGGGATCAGTGACGCCGATACGTCGTTCCAGGGCGTCGTACTGGAAGGTGGTCGTGATGCCGGATTTATCTGTGGAAGATTGCAACAGGCCGTAGATGTTTTCCTGCTCCGCATTTGTATCCGAATCAGGATAGTCTGTGATTTCCGTAACTGTATGTGAGGTCCGGTTGATATACCGCAACGAAACAGTCTCGTTGTCGTGGATGTCCGTGCTCACGGTTTCGGCAATCAGGCCGCCTGCGCCCAGACCGGTCAGGCGAGTCCGGGTTTTGCCGGTGATTGTCTCGGCAGATGAACCGGATTCGGCAAAGATGCTCTGTACCTGTTCCTGCCACCACGCACCGTTATCCAGGAGAAAGGCTGTGCTGCTGCCGCTGATCCGGTCGTCTGAGGCGGTTTCCAGGACCCCGCTGCTGTCGATATCCAGACCTGAACGCGTTCTGTTGCCCAGTTCGTCGTACTCGTACAGGGTGTCAGCCAGTCCCGGTGTGGCTGTTCGGACTAACTGCCCTTTGTCGTTGTAGAAAGTGTGTGGTTTATTCTTCCTTTTCTAAAAAAATGTTCTGCAAATCACCGTTTAGCTTTGTCCCAGTGTGTGATAAGACAAAATCGTCCTCTTGCTGTTCAAGCCAAGCACTACCATCCAAAATAGCAAACAAATTTGACAAGGTATCTGTCATTACCTGTCTAACAAATGACAGAAATAACGATTTACTTCTATCATCAAGCCCGTTATAGACTTCCAATGCCACCTTCCAATTATTATCTGTCACCTCATCTATTTTGGTTTTATCAAATAAGTCTGCATAAATTTTACTATTCTCGTCAAGTATTTTACCGCGAATTATTTCTACAAAATCATCAGGATTCATTGTTTAATCTTAACCTCAGGATACTTCTTTTTATTTAGTTCTATCAACTCTATCAGTTTAGAGTTCGGAATGTCAGGGTAAACCCTTCTTAACTCACGAATATCTCTCGCCACAACATCTCTTGCGCTTTCAACCTCAGTAGTTGTTCGAGAAACAATTCCTTTTACAGGGTCTTTAATGGTATGGCCAACTTTTGGAACCAAGATTGAAGGCGCTTTTTTTGGATTGTAATTCTCTATATAGTCTTTCATTACAGCTTGTTGCCCGACATGGTGGGCATCTAATCCAGACTCAGCATTTTTTCGCAACGAATCATATTCGCCGACTTCATACTTTCCTTTCAAAGGAGCATATCCAGCAAATTTCCTCGCAAGCCTCGGAACTTTCGCCCCTCCCACAACAACACCCAACACAACATCATCATAGGCCGTTGGAAACTGTGCGGCAAAGGCTAACAACTCATCTTCTGTAACTCCAAAGGTACATTGTAAAACAGTATCAGGCAAAGCCAATAAATCCACAAGAGGGAAGAAAACCGCTCTATTGAATAAATCAGCACTTTGCCAAGCTACTTCATACACTTTTGATCCAGCACCATAGGCCGTATCAATCATCTGTTGTTTGATACCTTCCTGTCCAAACGGGTCCACATAAACCAGCGGAGAATTCCCCACAAACCCATACAGATTCAATCCACCATCTTCGCCAATAGGATCTCTGCTCATCCACCGTCCAAGCTCTGGCGAATAGTACCTATACCCGTAATAATACAGTCCGGTCACGTCATCGGCATACTTTGAGCTGAACCTGAAGGGGTTGATTTCAGCATAATTCCCCATAGCGTAAGTAAGGCCACCAAAAGGCGCATATTCATACGCCGCAACGATACTGCCGTCTGTTGAATCCAGCATTTGCCCCACATTCCCGTTGGAATCATAAAAATAGACATGGGATTTGCTTGCTCCATGATCAATCCTTGCCAGGATCCCGCCGATGCCACCAGCACCCTGAAGGCTCTGCGACAAATCAAGGCCGTGGACATAGCTTGCTGTAACAGTTCCGGCTCCATCCAGCTCCTCAATCATATTCCAGCCGTTATAGACAAACAGAGCGGTATCATCAGTCTGCCAAGTCGAGCCAT
>JAABTP010000212.1 GCA_011389815.1 Desulfobulbaceae bacterium
ATCCGCAGCCGCTCGCTCACTGTCGGCAGCATATCCGGATTTTCAATCTGAAAGGCGACAAAGGGAACTGCGCCGGGGTTCAGAGTGTACATTCAAAAAATAGGTCTGCCACCTTTTTCGATTAAAATCTACTTATTACGGGAGGTAGACTTATGGTGCTTTATTTGCTCATACAGTTTTTCAGGTCTATTGATTTGATATACCATTGGAGCATAAGGTACTATTTTATAAGTACTCCCAGCATTATCTTCTTCTAAAAGTCGCACGTAAACTTTTTTTCCTGAAAATAGTTTGAAAATGATATGATATTCAAGCGGCTTTGGTATAAAATTTTTTTTACTTTCTACATCGTCATTATACCTCAATTCTTCAATAATTGAGGATATAACTAAAGAATTGTTAAGTTGTAAGCGGGTGATTGAATGAGAGGCAAGCCATTTTTCCGAAAAAAAACCATCACCAGCTAACACGTAGATATCAATAGCAAAGACTTCTTTTTTTATACTATCGTAAGGAGAATTAATGAGTAAAGCAAGTGTATCCTCTTCACTATAATCTGCACTTGAAAAATCAAATTGACCGCAACAAGCCAAGAAAACACACATTGCCAATAGTAGATATCTTAGCATTTAGTTACATGCTCCACTGACCAAAATATTACGTTGTCCAATAAAGTTAACATCAAAACTGTTCCCAAAAGGCAACATAGCGATATCTCTTGTGACCAATTCATTGTACCATTTTCTTTCCCCCCATGGTCGTGGATCAAAATCAAATGCATCTGTATAAGCACCGGTATACCCAGCAAAAGTCCACTCTTTACACCCACAGTTTTTCGTCACAGTTAGAGAGCCTTTTAAGCGTAACACAATCCTTCCAGGACCAGCGTTAGAAAAAAACGAACCATTCGAATAAAGCTGATGCCCTACCGTGGTGTCAATATTATATTTCCCAACACTATACGAGCACGAGTTAATAAATTTTTCAACCCCAAAGTTAGGATCTACCGCACTAAATGGCACATCAACATCGCCACCACCAAAAAAATAGCGTCTTGCTCCTTCTAGATAGCTTAACCCATCACTAGAGTCAACTTTCCCTGGTGACCACAGACACAGGCCAAAAAAATCTACGACATTAAGCGGATTTCCACCCACAAATCCATACAAATTTAACCCGCCCTCTTCCCCAATTGGATCCCGACTCATCCACCGCCCCAACTCAGGCGAATAATACCGATATCCGTAATAATACAACCCTGCAACATCATCAGCGTATTTCGTGGAAAACCGGAACGGATTAGCTTCAGCATAATTACCCATACCGGAAACCAATCCTCCGAAGGGAGCATATTCATAAGCAGCGACAACATATCCGTCCAAAGAATCAACAAGTTGCCCCACATTGCCATTAGCATCATAGAAATAAATATGGGATTTGTTTACCCCGTGATCAATCCGGGCAAGAATACCACCGATACCTCCGGCACCCTGAAAACTCTGCGAAATATCAAGACCGTAGACGTAGCTCGCCGTAACAGCCCCGGCTCCGTCCAGTTCCTCAATCAGGTTCAAGCCATCGTAGACAAAGAAGCGGGTTTCATCAGATTGCCAAGCTGCGCCATCCCAAACAGTAGTGACTTTCTGCGCTCTGCGGCCCATGTAATCGTAAATAAAATCAAGCTTTTTATCACCGACAGCAGGAGTTTTCGGGGTAACAGCGCTGAGCCTGTTCTCCCCGTTCCAGGTATAGGTGAAGGTTCCGTCGTCGGTGAGACCGCCGTCGTTATCATACGCCGGACTGGCCGCTGCCCCGTTCGTCTCCACGGAGGTATACTGATTCAGATCATTCGCCGTGTAGCCGACAGAGGTATAGGTTCCCGTGTTGATGAGCTTCTGATCCGGTGGAACCGGCAGGGAGATGGAAAAGGCATCCCCGGAGGTCGTCATGGTTTTTCGACGCCCTATATTATCATAAAGATAATCATACTGTGAGACTGTGGCTGCGCCGTACTCGTTCTTCACGCCGATCTTCAGGTTCCGATGGAGTTCGTAAGAGTTGGTTATCAGGCCACCTGAAGCAAAAGTGGTTGTGCGGAGAAGGTGCGAGTCTGGTACGCGGGCGTAGGTCACGTTGCCCGTGAAAGAATCGACATTCCAGGAAACACCGTTGAAGCGTCCGGTGCTGTCATAGCCATAGGTGACGGCATAGCTGCTGTCCGTGCTGAAGCCGGTGTTTCTACCAGGCACAGTGATCGTATCATAGGTTCGGGTAAGGGTGCGGCTGATCAGCCCGGTGGTACTGTGTCCGAGTTATGATGATTATAAAATGTACTTGAGCAACACCCCTAACCAAGGAATAACACAAAACGATATACGTATTTTTTTAGGAATATTTTTAAACAAAAGCGTAATAAAAGATAGCAACAGCACTAATATTGATATTGTATGCACAACAACAGGAGAGTCTTCATCAACGGGAAGAGTCAAGTTACTTTCTCCTGAAATTTCTTGCATCCAATCATACTTATTTTCTGGAATAGCCAGCAGTACAACAAGTAATCCGTAGACCATAAAAACAAGAACTATGTATATAATCTTTTTCATCTCATTAATCCTTGCAAATGGTTTTTCATCTGCAAAATAAAGTCTCCATAGCTTGTATTCTTTTTTATTCGATCAATTGACAGGGTCGGGCCTCGGTTATATCGAGCTCCTATAATTTTAATTTCATAATCTCCTATTTTTTGCCCAGGAAAATCAATTTCTTTTAACTCCGCCAAATGTTTTCCGACAATAAACAAGTTGAGCTGATCGTTTTTCAGCATTTTTATTATTTCATTCCGGCCAGTAAAGCTTTGAAAATCGCGCCCTAGGGATTGCCCTGCTCTGCGAATCTGAATACTAACATTCCCTAATGATGTAAGCTCAGGTTTTTTGGTTATTGTTAGAAATTCAAGATAAGGATCTCCACTATGATCAAAGCTCCGTACTGAATGTGCTATATCATCTTGTATATTTGGGTCACCTCCAGCTTCTACCCATGCAACACCAGCAAGTAAGATCGGCGGTAAATCAAAAGCTTCTGACACCAACTGAATAGTATTTTTTCTATTTGTAACAAAATTATCCTTAAATTCTTTCAGCCCTCCTTTCTTTGCGCCTCTTATCTTTCTATAAATTGCATCTCCTATACTCCAGTAAAAGGAACTTTCCGCTTCTCTTAAAACTTGGGATCTACGTTCATCAGATATATCTGAACAGTTAGCCCAAGTTCGTAGGATTTGTGCTCAAAACACGAAAAAAAGTCCTTTTTGGGGCCTTGCTCCTCTTTCAAATAT
>JAABTP010000213.1 GCA_011389815.1 Desulfobulbaceae bacterium
AAACGAAAAATATTTTTACGCCCAACGAATAATCAGGTAGTTAGGATTGTTTCGATAATGATTCTCACAAAGTTGGGATAAGGGTGGCTGAGATAATTAAAAATTCCGGTAGTGACTCTACTAACGGTCCATATGTTCAAGTTGACGAAGAAACTTTTTCTGATGTTATTGATTTAGCAGCTCTTCGAGAAAAGGCCCGTCAGGTTGATACACAAGACCTCCCTATTGATATTCAGGCAGTCATTAAAAGCATTCTTGATGGTAAAAAATATTACCTGAGAGATGGTAGGCAGGCGGTGAATTGGTAAGTATAATTAGGGTGTTTTATATTTTTTTGTCATGAAAGAGAAAAACAGGATGGTGTAAACACAATGGCCAAGAAAACACAGCGAAAATCAACCTTTAAAGATAAGAAAATACGTCATTATTTCTTCCTCAATCCCTACGAGGATTGCGCCTTTACCAAATGCCCGCAATGCAACGCCAAGACAAAAGTAAGAAATTTCCCCCTTGTTATCAACATAGAACCACAGAAGATATTTATACTGAACAAGACATGTAAATATTGCGTTGACTGCGATTTGATCATCACCAAGCAAACTGAAATAGAACAGTTGCTGGCAGCAGCGTTTCTGAAAATCAATCCTGAAATCATCGGTAATGATTATGTGGTCATGGGAACGCTGGATGAAGAAGACTGGAGAAATAGAGGAAAAGATAACGGCAACCCTTCCAGAGTGTTGAAGGAAATGTATGTTTTCAAAGACTGGTTGGATTTTGAGGTCGCTCCTGCTGGATGGTATTCTGATCAATAGTGAGGCAGATTTTTCCCTTGAGAAGTGTTGGGAAAAGGGGATGTTTTCTTCAGACAGGTTAGGTTGATTTCATGCAAATAAAATCAAAAGCCGAGGCCCAGCGCCGGGCTGATCAAATCGGACAT
Source organism: Desulfobulbaceae bacterium (assembly GCA_011389815.1). Lineage (GTDB taxonomy): Bacteria > Desulfobacterota > Desulfobulbia > Desulfobulbales > Desulfobulbaceae > Electrothrix. The sequence goes on from JAABTP010000213.1 coordinate 941, forward strand.
TTTCAGGCTGAAGTAGCTCTCCTTGAACAGGAAAACATTTTCTCCCTTCAGGACAGCCAACGCTCTGCCATTGCCGATTACCACCAGGATCTCCTGACCCAACTGGCATCTGCCTTTGATATTGATGTCAACTGCCGGGAAAAACAGCTCAGCCTGGGAATGAAAATCGCCTCCTTCCTGGGTGCGCTCGGGCTTGCAGCCAGTGTCTTTTTCCTCTTTTATCAATTCTGGGGCAGATTCTCAACCACCATTCAGGTCGTTATCCTTATCACAGCCCCCTTGCTTGCTCTGGCCGCCACGCAATACGCCTCGCACAGGGAAAAGACTGGCTATTTCTCCAAACTCCTCGGTCTGGTCAGCTTTGCCTGTTTGGTCCTCAACCTTTCCATGTTCGGCCAGATCTTCAATATTACCCCCACGCCCAATGCCTTTCTGGTCTGGGCACTCTTTGCCTTTATCATCGCCTATGCCGCTGATGCACGTCTGCTTCTGGCAGCAGGCATCATCTGTCTTGCCTCCTTTCTCTCTGCCAAGACTGGTACCTGGAGCGGCTGCTATTGGATTTCCTTTGGTGAACGACCGGAAAATTTCTTTCCAGCAGCCTGTGTCCTCTTCCTGCTCTCCTTTATCCCTCATCATAAGTTCTCCGGTTTCACGGTGATCTACCGTGTCTTTGCCTTGCTCCTCTTTTTTATCCCGGTTCTTATCCTTTCGAACTGGGGAGCGATCAGTTATCTGGAGCTTGACGCAGATTCAATTGAAGTTATCTATCAGGTTGTCGGCTTTGTCTTTAGTGCAGCAGCTATCTGGCTGGGGATACGGCGTGGCTGGCCCGAGGTCGTTAATACCGGCAACACCTTTTTTACCATCTTTCTCTATACAAAATTTTATGACTGGTGGTGGGACTGGCTGCCCAAGTATCTTTTCTTTCTGATTATCGGCCTGACAGCCATTGTGATCCTGTTGGTTTTTAAACGGCTCCGAAGGTCGTATAACAACAACACACAGGAGGCAGCAGCATGAACCGACGTTTTTCATCCCGTGCCTTGTTTGCCCTCGGTTTTGTCCTTATCATAGGCGTGAATATTGCGGTGCTCTCTGGAGTTGCTTTGAACAGATCCGGAACCCCGGAGGCAGAGATATCCCTGACTGAAAGAGAACTGCCGCTCTCATGGCAATGGGTCAAAGAGAACAGCGGAGTCGCTTTGCAGCTTACCTGGCGAATCATAAGCCAGGATAAAGAGTCTACCCATTACAATCGTTGGGGAACGCCTGCCTGGTTTAATGCTGATAAATTAGAGGAGTTGGGTTTCAAGATAGACAGTTATCTGCGATCAGAAGATCAAAAGTTCGGTTCCAGGCGATTTGTTGCCAAACAAGTCTTTCTTGTCCTGGAAAATGATGGGGAACTCTATCAGGAAGCTGTCAGGAGAGCGGAACTTTTTTTGGAAAAGAAGCAGGAGGCAGTCCGGCTCAACAGTGGAGACGAAAAATTGCGCGATGAGTTTGAACGGGCGGAACAACAGTTGCAACGGGAGCGCATGAGTGCGTCCCGCCTTTTTGCCCTTGACGCAGGACTGGATCCCAAAGAATTACGTGAGAAATATCAGGATAAAACCAGGTATATCATTACAAAGGGAGTGGTTCAGCCAGGGTATATGTATACAAAGGAAAGGGAAGAAATCTTTGGGTTGATCAAAGAAATCAGCAAGGAACGTATCCATGTCCCTCTTGAATTTCGGAAGACACTTGAGACCGCTCTTGCCCGGAATAAAGTAACGAGCAGTGAAGAGAGACCACCTCGTTATCAGGTCAAGCTGGCCTATGGCTGTCGTCTTGAACCGTGGATTGTTTCTGTTCAGAAGCTGAGAGCTGATAGTCAGCTATGAAAATCAAAGATGTTCTTGTCCTGAAAGAAGCTGTAACCGACTTGAACGAGGACGTACAGCTCTGACTTGCCCAACTCTGTACCATGCATTCCATCCCGAAAACCATCCCCTCCTCAATACAAACCAAAAACAGTCTGAATCGCGACGATATTTGACTTGTCCCTTTCTTCAAATGAGTTAAACTAAGGGTAACTAACCGGAAAAACGGGGGTTGGGTAAGTTTTACGCAATCCAACCTGAATAAATTTCATCGGTGTGTAACAATGTATCGTCGTAATGCAGTATTTGTAGTTACAGAGGAGCATTCCTGTTCATTGTATCAGAGAGGAGATGAATTTATTATACGTGATTCACAGCAATTCAGCTCGTAAAAAAACACCTAAACATTCAAGCGGGATAACTTAATTACCGAAATTTTTTTTTCCAGCT